>DAOOQY010000880.1:0-2403 GCA_035389025.1 Verrucomicrobiota bacterium | reverse complement strand
GCCCGGTGGCGCTCCCGCCAAAATCGGAAGTAATTTTTGCACAGACCCTTAGCCCTCTTGCGCGTCAGGCCGCGACGGCGAACGCCTCGCGGTCCTCGATCATCTGGCGCAGCTTCGCCAGGGCTTCGTTCTGGACTTGCCGGATGCGTTCGCGTGTCAGACCAAACTCGGCCCCGATTTCCTCGAGTGTCTTCTCCTCTCCGCCGTCCAGACCGAATCGCAAGCGCAGAATGTTGCGCTCGCGAGGGTGCAGACGCTCGACCAGATCGCCGAGCATGCTCAGGCGGGTCTTCTCGTCGAGGAGTTCGTACGGATTGGTGGCGCGCTCATCCTCAACGATCTCCGCCAGACGCGTGCCGTCCTCGTCTCCAAGCGGGGCGTCGAGTGAGGCCGGGCGCACCGCCGCCGTGCGCATCTCGGCCAGGCGCGACGTGCGCAGACCCAGAACTTCCGCCAGTTCCTCGGGCAGCGGATCCCGCCCCAACTCGTCCCGCATTTCCGTCGCCAGCTTCGACGCCTTGCTCAGTTTGTCCATGGCGTGTATCGGCAGCCGGATCGTCTTGGATTGGTTGGCAATGGCCCGCCGGATCGATTGCTTGATCCACCACGAGCCGTAGGTCGAAAGCTTGCCGCCCTTGGCCGGATCGAACCGCTCGACAGCCTTCATCAGCCCGATGTTCCCCTCGTTGATCATGTCGAGCAACGGCAAGCCCAAGCCTTCATAATCGCGCGCGATCTTCACCACCAGACGCAGGTTCGCCCGGATCATGTGCTCGCGCGCGGCTTCATCCCCCTTCTTGATCCGCGCAGCCAGCGCGTTCTCCTCCTCGACGGTCAGGAGATCCACTTCGCCCACCTCGCGCATGTAGAGCGCCAGCGCGCCATCGACTCCGTACCGGGGTGTCCGAAGGGCCGCCGCGTTATCCTTGCGGCACACCTGGGATGTCGACACGGGTTTGGCAAAAGCCGCGGACTGAAGTTTCCGTGGGCGGTTCCGCTGTGTCGCGGGGACCGGGGCTCGAGAGGCCTTTTTCCTGGTCGGCTTGGTGCTCATATCTATTCGTTTTCTATATACAGTGGATAAATATTTCCAATGTTAGATGCGCCTGTCAACATTTTGTTCAAAATCATTTGTTCCTCTGTCCGCGTTCGATTTCGATACCCTGAACCTCGAAAAGGTTACGCGGAGAATGGGATGGAATCCTTGGCCGGCTGGGCGTAGGCTGCGCCCGCATGACAGACGATTCGATCGCGGGCGAGGCGAGCGGGGGGTTGTGGATGCATCGCGTGCGAAGGGTGATGCAGACGATTTGCCTGGTGGCGATGGTGGGCGGGTTTGTGACTCTGGGCGCATTGGGGTACCAGGGGTGGAGGGTGACGCACAATCCGTTTCGATCGCCGAATCGCATTGTCCAGTCGCCATCGCCGGAGGTCGCCGCGTGGGCGGCCGAAGTCTACCGTCAGGAGAAGCGGGAGCACCTTTTTATGACCGGGCTTTTCGAGGTTGCGATGGTGGTGATATCGGCGGGAGCCTGGGTGGTCTATCGGAAGGTGGACCAGCACCTCCAAGGGCTCCACCGCCTGAAGCACCCACTGCCTGAACGCGCGCGGCGCCACGCCGGGCCGCCTGAGAGCCCGGAGGGTTAGCCCGCACATTCAGACCACGCGCGGCCTTGCACCACTCTCTGTGCACTTCTTCTTTTCTTGAAAGAGAAGACTTTGGTTGCGGCTGTGCCGCGCCAAGAAATGTCCGGGCTCTGGATGAAGCGCTACGATCTGAATGCTCCGACGGTCGGCTTGCTGGGGATTCTGGCGGCCTTCTTCGGTCTGTTCCTGTTCTATCCGGTCAGCTTCATGCTCCGGCGCGCGTTCGGTGACGGCGGGCATTGGACACTCGAACACTTTGGGCTGCTGCTGGCCAGCCCGCTCCAGCGCGAGGCCTTGTGGAACAGTTTTGCGATCGGCAGTCTGACAACCCTGTTCACCACCCTGCTGGCGCTGCCGCTCGGGCACGCGCTGACCCGCCTGCGGTTTCCGTGCAAGGGGCTGTTGAGCGGGCTGTTGCTGGTTCCGATGATCATGCCGCCGTTCGTCGGGGCGATTGGTCTCAAGCAGCTCTTGGCGCGCTTCGGATCCGTGAACTTGCTGCTGATGGACCTTGGCCTGCTGGCGCCGGACCGGCCGATCGATTGGCTTGGGCAGGGCGGCTTCTGGGGCATTGTGATTCTGCAGGTCCTGAGCCTCTATCCCATTATGCTCCTGAACGTGTCGGCGGCGATGGCCAACATCGATCCCACATTGCGGGAGGCGGCGCAGAATCTGGGGGCTGGCGGCTGGCGGCTGTTTCGAACCGTGACGCTCCCGCTGATCCTGCCCGGCTGGTTCGCGGGGGCGGCCATCGTG
>DAOOQY010000879.1:0-2404 GCA_035389025.1 Verrucomicrobiota bacterium | reverse complement strand
CTATTCTTGCGTGTTGCGCCGGGTTGGTGCCGCTGGTCGCGGGCGGCTGCGATGGGAAGTCGTCAGGGAACGCGCCGGCGGCGCGCACGGCCTCCGGGCCATCCGCCAACGGACTTGCCCCGCTTGATCGCGCCCTGCCGAAGTTGCCGACCATCAAGCTGTGGCTGGGGGATCAGGAATTGGTGACGGAGGTGGCGCGGCGTCCTCACGAGATCATGACGGGCATGATGTACCGCACGAACATCGCCGAGAACGAAGCGATGCTGTTCCTGTTGCAGGTGCCCCAAAGGGCTTCGTTCTACATGCGCAACACCACCGTCCCGCTCAGCGCCGCCTATCTGGATCCCGAGGGCACGATTCTCGAAATCCACCCCCTGCAACCGCTCGACGAAAAGCCGGTCGAGGCCGCGGCTCCGAACGTCCTGTATGTGCTCGAAACGAGCCAGGGCTGGTTTGACCGCCACCAGATCAAACCAGGCGCCGTCGTCCGCACCCAGTACGGCCCGCTGCGGGCGATGGATTGGACCAGGCTGCGGTTGGGCACAACGCCCTGAGCGATGAAGGTCGGGCTGGCGCAAATCAACACGACCGTGGGCGATCTTGCCGGGAATGAGGCCCGGCTGCGAGCCGCCTACGAGCGCGGCGTGGCAGCCGGCGTCGACCTCGTCCTGGCACCGGAGCTGGCGACCACGGGCTATCCGCCGCGCGACCTGCTGCTGCGCCGCGCTCTTGTTGCCCGGAACATCGAGGTGATGCGCCGCCTCGCCGCCGGCACGGGCCGCACCGGCTTCCTCGTGGGATACGTCGAGGTGAACGAGGCGCGTCCCGGACGTGAGGCGGCCAACGCCATCGCGCTGTTGCAGCACGGGCAGGTGGTGGCAACGCGCGCGAAGACGCTGTTGCCGACATACGATGTCTTCGACGAAGACCGCTACTTCGAACCGGCCGCCGAGAACCATCCGGTCGAGTTCAACGGGCTCCGACTGGGCCTGACGATTTGCGAGGATCTCTGGAATGACGAGGCGTTCTGGCGCGATCGCCGGTACCGACGCGACCCGGCGGCGGAGCTGGTTCAGGCGGGGGCCGACGCCCTGTTCAACATTTCGGCCTCGCCGTGGCACCTGGGCAAGAACCGGGTGCGGCACGCGATGCTCGCCCGACTCGCCGCGGCGGCCCGGCGCCCTCTGGTCTACTGCAACCTCGTGGGCGGCAATGACGATCTGGTGTTCGACGGCAGCAGCCTGGTGTTCAATCGCCACGGTGCGCTGATCGCCCGCGGCACATCTTTCGCCGAGGACTTCGTGGTGGCGGATCTCGAAAGCCAGACTCCCCTGCCGCCGGAGACTTTGACGGACGAAGAGAAGCTCTATCGCGCGCTTGTCCTCGGCCTGGGCGACTACCTGCGCAAATGCGGGTTCACCAAGGCGGTGCTGGGACTGAGCGGCGGGATCGACTCGGCCGTGACGGCGTGTCTGGCGGCAGCGGCGCTCGGGCCGGAGAACGTGCACGGGGTTTCGCTGCCCTCGCAGTTCTCGTCGCCCGGCAGCCTCGAGGATGCGCGCGCCCTGGCCGCGAATCTCGGGATTCGCTACGATGTCATCCCGATCCAGCCGGCCTTCGAATCCGTCCTGCGGAGTCTGGATCGGGTCTTTGCGGGGCGTCCGGCGGATCTCACCGAGGAGAACATCCAGGCGCGCCTGCGCGGCGTCGCGCTGATGGCGCTGTCGAACAAGTTCGGATCCCTCCTGCTCACCACCGGCAACAAGAGCGAGGTCGCGGTGGGCTACTGCACTCTGTATGGCGACATGTGCGGCGGGCTGGCTGTGCTCGGGGACGTCCCCAAGACGATGGTCTACCGCCTGGCCCGCTGGATCAACCGGGAACGGGACCTGATTCCATCGGCGTCCATCACCAAGGCGCCCTCGGCCGAGCTGCGGCCCAATCAGACCGATCAGGATTCGCTTCCGCCCTACGACGTTTTGGATGCCATCCTCGAGGGCTACGTGGTCGAGGGCAAGACGGTCGGCGAAATCGCCGGGGATGGCTTCGACGCGAACACCGTGAGGCGCATGACCGAGTTGATTGACCGCAGCGAATACAAGAGGCGCCAGGCCGCGCCCGGGCTGAAGGTCACGAGCAAGGCCTTCGGCGTCGGGCGGCGAATGCCCATCGCGCAGCGGTATCGCGAGGCGTCTTTCGGTTCGGGCGGGGGAGGCTCGATGTGAGGGAGAGAATGGAGGATGGATGTATGGGTGGTCTTGCACGCACGAAGTCTGAGGCCCTGTTCGCCGAGGCGCTCGCGATGGCGAACTGGCACCGGGCCACCCCTTTCTCACCCCTCAGCGGTGCGGCGACGACGCCGGCCAAGAGCGGCTGGGTGCTGATCGACGACGAGAGTGGCGCC
>DAOOQY010000878.1:0-2405 GCA_035389025.1 Verrucomicrobiota bacterium | reverse complement strand
GCTGGTCCGCGAGGCGGACGACACCGCGGTGCTCGAGTTGGCGTTGATCGAGAACCTCCAGCGCGAGAACCTCAATCCGCTCGAAGAGGCGCAGGGATACAAGCAATTGCTCGATCAGTTTCATCTCCGCCAGGAGGACATCGCATCCAAGGTCGGCAAGAGCCGCGTGGCCGTGGCCAACGCGCTTCGTCTCCTGAACCTGCCGGGCGAGGTGCAGGCGCATCTGCGGAGCGGACGCCTTTCGGTCGGCCACGCCAAGGTGATCCTGGGTCTGCGCCTCCCGGAGGAACAGACGCTGGCGTCCGAACAGGTCATTCGAAATGGTCTGAGCGTGCGCCAGACGGAGGACCTGGTGGCGCGCCTTGGACACGCCGGGATGCGAGGGCCTGGAGCGGCATCGGCGCTGCGGGACGCCACCGGGTCGCGCGATGTTCACGTCGTGGCTCTGGAGAGCCGACTGCAGGAACGCATGGGGACGAAGGTGAACCTCCGCTACAGGCAGGGCCGGGGAGCCATCGAAATCCGCTTCCACAGTGAGGACGAACTGAGCCGGCTTCTGGAGTTGTTCGGCGTGGGAACCGAATGACCGCGTAACGACGGCCGACTGCGGCCTGAATTCCGACTCTCGAAATCGAGAAAGGACGCATGAACCCGGGATACACACCAACGTCAGCGCAGCGCGAAGACTGCGCCCGACAACTCACTGCGGACGCGGCGCGCGTCCGCGCCCTGACCGCGTTTGTCGGTCTGGATGGGTTTGTGGATGAAATCCTGCACGTGGTGGACAAGCGGCAGAGCGCGGAGGAATTCGTGCGCCTGGCCAAGATGGGGCAATGGGGAGAGCGCATTAGCGCGGCAGCCGGGCGGAGCACGAACATCGAGTTGGTCAGCCTGATGACCAAGCTGGGCGGCAACGGCCCGATTATGGCCAACGCGCTCGCCGGGCTGGGGTTGCGCGTCACGTGCCTGGGCCTCCTCGGCTACCCGCATCTGCACCCCGTCTTCGACGCGTTCTCGCGGCGCGCCAAGGTCCACTCGATCGCCGAGCCGGGTTACACGGATGCGGTCGAGTTCGAGGATGGCAAGGTGATGGTCGGCAAGCACCAGTCGCTCAAGCAAATGACCTGGGAGAACATCAAGACCCGCTTCGGGAAACGCGAGTTCGCCGGCCACTTCGGACGCGCCGACTTGGTGGGGTTCGTCAATTGGACCATGCTCCCTTACATGAGCGACGTCTGGGAAGCTCTGCTCGAAGAACTTTGCCCGAAGCTCCGCGGACCGCGCCGCATTCTGTTCTTCGATCTGGCCGACCCGGAGAAGCGGCTCAAGAAGGATCTGGCGCGGGCCCTCAGACTCGTTGTCCAGTTCGGCAGATACTTCGACGTCATTCTCGGTCTCAATGAGAAAGAGGCCCATGAGGTCGCCAAAGCGCTCGACATCGACGCGCCGGCGCCCACGCCCCAGGCCCTCGCGGACCTGGGCGCCGCGATCCATCGTCGCGTCCCGGTCCAGACACTCGTCATCCACCCGGTCTCCTATGCCCTCGCCCTCGGACCGGGCGGGATGGCCATCACATCGGGGCCGACCACGAAAAAACCCTTGATCACAACCGGGGCGGGAGATCATTTTAATTCCGGATTCTGCTTGGGCAGGCTCCTTGGCCTCGACACCCGCGACAGCCTGCTGTGCGGGGTGACGTGCAGCGGCTTCTACGTCCGCACCGCGAAGAGCCCCGGCGTGAACGATTTGGTCCGAATGCTGAAGGACAAGACAGTCAAGTACTAGCGAGGCTCGGCCTCAGACCGGCCACGCGTGCGAACAAACCGTCGGCGCTGGGGGGCACCAGCATCACCGGCAGTCGACGCCTCGCTAAGAGGCGCCGCTGCGCGGCGCTAAAAACTTGATTCATTTGGTACGGATTTTGAAGTGGAAGTAACTCTAGGACGTGTCGCAATGCGTTTGAACGTGGTCAACTATGGGCATCCGGCGCTGCGCCAGCGCGGCGCCCGAATCGAAGCCGTGACGCCCGAAATCCAGTCACTGGCGGCGAACATGATCGAGACCATGCACGCCGCGCAGGGGATCGGGTTGGCCGGCCAGCAGGTGGCGCAACCGCTCCAGGTTTTCGTGCTCGATCTGCGCGAGGTCACCGACCGGCCCTCGACACTCGAGTGGGAGGGCCAATCCGCCGAGATCGCCGACCACATGCCCATGGTTCTCATCAACCCGGAAGTGACCCCGCTGGACGGGATCACGGATACCGGCCCCGAGGGGTGCCTGAGCTTTCCCGAGATTTTCGCCGAGAAGATCACGCGCCCCGCTTCCGTTCGCGTCACCGCCTGGAACGAGCGCGGGGAGACCATCCGTTTCGCCTGTGGCGGCTTGTTGGCTCGCGCCGTCCAGCA
>DAOOQY010000877.1:0-2409 GCA_035389025.1 Verrucomicrobiota bacterium | reverse complement strand
CGATTGCAGGGAACTTGACAAGGAGGAGTGGGTTCTGCGGTCCACAGACGGAAACCTCATCGTTGCCGGCGGGCGTCCCCGCGGCACGCTATATGGCGTCTATGACCTGCTCGAACGGCTCGGCGTCACCTGGCCCGACGTCGACTCCGAATGCGTTCCCACGCTTGGCCGCCAGGCGATCTCGTGGAATGTGCGCGCCAAACCGGCCATCATGAACCGCTGCATCTACAACGGCGTCGGCCTGTCGAACGCGACGACTCGCTTCCTCGTTCGCAACAAGATGAACGCCCAGATCCACATCCCCGAAGAACTCGGCGGCTGCGAGTCCCATGGCTCGCCCGGGGGCTGTCATACGTTCCACGCCTACACCACCAAGGACTGGCCTGACGAGTGGTTCGCGATGAACAAGAAGGGCCAGCGCGTGCGGTCGACCTCCGGTTCGGGGCCCTCGCAGTTCTGTCTGACCAACCCGGAGGTGCGCAAAGCCGTCTGCGCGCAACTGCGCGCGTTCATCCAGCGCGATCGTGAGCGGGCCGCCTCGCCGGCCCTGTATCCGCGGATCTACGACATCAGCCACAATGACTGCCACGGCGAATGCCAGTGCCCGGGCTGCCTGGCCGTGCTCGAGCGCGAGGGCGCGTACAGCGGCGTGCTCCTGGACTTCATCAACTTCGTCGCGGCCGACATCGCCAAGGATTACCCCGACATCTACGTCCAGACGTTCGCCTACACCTTCACGCTCGATGCGCCCCAGCATATCAAGCCGGCCGGCAACGTGCTCGTCCGCGTCTGCAAACTGGGCTGCGAGTTCTCTCCGTCCGGCAAGGCCGACACGCAATTCCCCGTCAGCCATCCGCGCAACCAGGACTACCACGACAACTTCGTCCGCTGGGCGAAGATCTCCCCGAACCTGGCCGTCTGGGATTACTGGATCCTCTACACCAAGCCCTATCATCCGCCGTACCTCAACGCGCGCCATCTCCAGGAGGACATGCGATTCTACCGCGACCACCGCGTCAAGACGCTGTTCGTCGAGTGCGAGGCCCCGGACGTGACCAGCTTTTTTCCCTTCAAAGTCTGGTTCGGGCTGAAGATGATGCAGGACCCCGATCAGGCCTACGACCCTCTGGCGGAACGTTTCTGCAAAGCTCTCTACGGGCCTGCCGCCGCGCCGATGCTCAAATACCTCAACTACCTCCAGGACCGCGAAAAGGCCGCCGACACGGCCCTCGGGCTCACCACGCCCAACGCCCTGGCTTATCTTGACCGCGACTTCTTCGCCACCGTCAACGGCCTGCTCGACGAAGCCGAACGCCTGGCCGCCGGCGACCCGGTGCTGCTCAAGAACATCGGCCGCGAGCGAGTCCCGGTCGATGCGGCCCTGCTCAACCTCAACCGTCGCTACAAGGACAAGCTCCCGGCCGGCGGCAATCCGCCCGCCGACCTCCAAACGCTTTTCGGCCGCTACGAGAAGAACTCACTCCTGCAAGCGGAGATCTTCTACAACTCCGAGGCCTATCCGCGCAACAGCGCGAAGTTCGCCGAGGCCAAGCTCCGAATCGAAACCGACAAGTTGCGATTCACCGGCAATGCCCTGCAACTTCCCGCCGAGTTCAAGGGCAAGGAAGTCGTCGACATCAACTGGGCCAGTTTCCGCGGCGGCATCCAGATCGTCGACGACCCCGACGGCCTGGGCGGCAAGGCCGGCATCCTGCCTGAGGGCAAAGGCCCCGAGTACCACGCCCGTGCTTTCAACCTCGGCGTCTACAACCGCGCCCAAAAGAAAATCCTCGTCAACCGCACGGTCCCGCAGGCCGAGATTCCCCAGGACGGCAAGTTCCACCTCTATCCTCTCGGCAAATTCGCGATCGAACCGACCACGATCCTCTGGGTGCATTGGACCTGGCTGCTGAGCATCGGCATCGACTCCGCCTACCTCCCCGAAGCCGACAACCAGTGGAACGTCTACGCCTCCATCAAGCTCGTCGGCAGTCCGTACCAGAAAGACTCCCCAGCCAAGCCCCAGGTCCTCGTGGACCGCGTCCTGCTGGTGCGATGATGGCCGCCGGGGTCCCAGCGAGGCAAGCTTGGAACGAACGCTGCGCGCATCGCCAAGAAGCTGCCGGTTGACACGCATGACAACTGGGATGGACAATGCCGCTTGGGCTTTCATCCCGTCACGAGTTTTTACTACAAAGGGGGGAACGTCTCATGTGGCTGAGAACCCCATCGCTGTCGATCGTTGTCCTGCTCTGGCACCTGGGAATGGTCCCCGGCGGGCGCGCCGAGTCACCCGTGGCGATTCGCGCCGGGGCGGCCCTGGTGGATGTGACGCCGCGCGAGTTTCCGATCTCCATGTTGGGCAGCTTGGGGGAGAACCTATGAAGACACCACTTTTGTCTTGTGCGT
>DAOOQY010000876.1:0-2409 GCA_035389025.1 Verrucomicrobiota bacterium | reverse complement strand
ACCACACGGCCAATGGCCCCATCCTCGATGAGCCGTTCGGCGTACACCGCGGCCTCGACGTGAAGACGCTCGGCATAGTACACGGCGAAAATCCGCCCGGTCTCGGCACTCTTGCGCCGGGCCGCCTCGAGCGCATCGATCGACGTAAACGGCGGCTTGTCCGTGAAGTAGTCCTTGCCGTGATCCATCACCCGCACCCCCAGCGGACCCCGCGCGCAGGGAACGCACGCGCTGCAGACAAGATGGACCCCGGCATCCTCGAGAATCTGCTGTTCGCTGCCAGCCGGCCTGACCCCCGGATACGTCCGGCAAAACTGCTCGACCTTCTTCGGGTCGGGATCGAAGACCCAGGTCAATTCGCCGCCGGCCTCGATCAAGCCGTTGCACTCGCCATAGATGTGCCCGTGGTCGAGCCCGATAGCCGCAAAACGGAACTCGCCGGGCTCGCACACGGCCTTGGCCTGCCCTTTCGGGGCGTAGCTCATGCCGTCGGATTTTTCATGCATATAGGATCGCTCAATCGCTTCAGGTTCGCCCGCCGGCCTGGCCCGGTTTTGCTTATCCAAAGTCACGCCCGAAGGTGATGTCGTTTGTGGCGAAGTTGGCGACACTCTTCGTCTTCTCGTGAAACCGCCGGGCGCGCTCGAGAATCCCGGCGCGCGTGTAGAACGGGGCGTCCGCGGACAGGGGCAGGACGACCCGCTGCTCGAGGTGGCTCGATTGATAGATCGCGCTGATCAACTCGATTGTCCGCCGCCCTTGCGCGCCATCGACGAGCAGCGCGCCGCGTCCCTCGATCGCCTCGAGAAAGTTGCCAATCTGGCCGTCGTGTCCCTCGTGGCACACCGCGGGCAACGCGTCGTAGAACGCCTGGATTTCAGCCGCCGCCTCCGCATTGTCGTCCGGAAAACCGTTTTCCCTGGGCCGCATCGCCTTGACCTGCCATGGGACCGCGACTTTGGCGCGCGCGCCCTGAAACGCCAGTTGCTGTTCCTCGCCGTGATGGACCAATGACGCTGTGATCTGCCCAACGCTCCCGTTGGGATAGCCGAGGATGCTGGCCGAGAAATCCTCGGTCTCCGAGTTGTCGTGCGCCAGATTCAGCGACACCGATTGCACCCAACTCGGGACACCCATCATCCAGAGGAAGAGATCGATGTGATGTACGGCGTGGTTCATGGTGCAGCCGCCACCCTCCTTCTCCCACGTCCCCCGCCACCACAGGTCGTAATAGTTGCCCCCGCGCCACCAAAAGGAATCCACCTGGCCGTGCAGCACGCTGCCGACGAGCCCCGACTCGAGGACGCGCTTGAGCTTTATCATCGGAGTTCTGAAACGGTTCTGGGCCACGACGGACAAGACCCGACCGCTCGATTCGGCGGCCCGGAGCATCGCATCGCACTCTTCGAGAGAGGTGGCCATCGGTTTCTCGACCAACACGTGCTTGCCGGCCCGCAGCAGAGCGACGGTCGCCTGGGCGTGCTCGAAGGGAGGCAGACACACCGACGCAGCATCGAAATCCGCCTGGCCAATCGCAGTCGCGAGGTCCTTGAATACCGCCGCCTGAAGGCTGTGTTTCGTGATCTTCTCCGCGGCCTTGTCCGGATACAAATCCACGACAGCCACCACGTCGCAACGGTCTTTGAACTTCCGATACGATTGGATGTGTGCGTCGGCGATCGCGCCGGCACCCAGAATGGCAATCCTAATCATATGAGTTCAGGGCGATTGTTCTCCTGAGAAAGGACATCCCCTCGGCAGTCTTTGTCGCTGCCTCCGTGCGCGCCGCTTCGAGCAGCGCCGCGACATTCTCGCCCGGTGTGCCCGGCGACACCCCGCCGCCAGCGGACAACAGCAGACCACGCCGCCCGCCATGGGCGGCCATGCACTCGAACGCCTTCGATCGCACCGTGTCGGGCGTGCCCTGGGCGAGGACGTCGAGCGGCGGCACATTCCCCATCAGACAGAGAGTGGGACCGGTCAAAGCGCGCACCTTCGCCAAGGGTTGCTCGTGCGTGAAATTGAAGATGTGCGCGCCCAGAGCACCGATGTGGCGATAGGAGACGGGGTTATTTGTGTCGTTGTGAAAGAGCTTGAGCGCCCCCGGGAACGCGTCGAACACCTCTTTGAGATACGGATGGGCGAACGCCAGGTAGTCCTTTTCCGACACGAAGCCCGCGATGTCATCGAGCACGAGCACACCTTCCACGTCCTGGAGTGCGTCCGCCTGCGCTTGCAGCCAGTTGCGGGCTGTCGTCGCTGTGACCCGCAGCAAACGATGCGCGGCGCCGGGGTCCAGCCGCAGCGCCAGCAGAAAGGGGCTCACCCCGACCAGGTGCGTTGCCAGAGTCAACGGGCCCCGCGCGGCAACAATCTTGATCAGGTGCCCGGCCTCCCTGACCCGCGGCT
>DAOOQY010000875.1:0-2410 GCA_035389025.1 Verrucomicrobiota bacterium | reverse complement strand
CATCCGGGCTGTCTACCAGAGCGTGTTCGCCAACGGCTGAGCGTCCCGATTCTCCATGGGCGGTGACGCGGGCGTTCCCGGTCGCCGTTGGTGGCCCTATGTCTGGAGTCGACAAACCCGAGTTCGAGTGGGCAATGACGGCAAAGTTCCCGGCTCCCCAGCACCCGGCCATCGCCGCTCCGCCTGACACCACTGGGATTTGTTGCCTTCGACACAACGGCGGCATCTTCAACCTGCGTTCCGCCCCGCAGCACAGCGCCGAACCCCTCGTCCAGTTCCGTTCCCCAGCCTTCTCAACCAGACCTCTGGTTTCGATCCCACACAACATTGCGGCGGTGGAAGTTACGCGGCAGCCAGCCGATTGGGCCAACCGATTGGGCTTGAAAGCAGGAGACATCACGATCTATAAAGGCAGTGCTCCAAGAGACGGAGAGGAGAAAGGGATCACGGCCGGTTATCACTTTCTCGGGTCCAAATGGATCGACAGGAACGGAGCGGAAGACAACAGCAGTGATCTCAGCGACCCCGGGCAGTCTAACTCAAACCCTCGATTCCGTGGTCCAACACTTCAGGTCCACCCCACCGGAAACAACCCGAGTAATCGAGAATTCTGGCCATGCAGTTCACCCTCGCGACGCTCGAAATCGGGCCGTTTTCAGGCTTTACCCAAGGCGTTTGCGACCATGAGCAGAAGTAAACTGCACAGGCAGATAGCGAGCAGTCTGGATTGGTTGAAGTATAGCGGCTTAACCCATTGGATTGCCTTGTTGATGCTGAAAGTGGCCTGGCCGAAGAAGCAGGCTTTTGTCTTCACGATTTCTACCGGGCGCTCCGGTACCAAGACCATGTGTGGATTGGGGGCCTGCCTCGATAATGTCGCCAGTTTCCATGAGGCACACCCGATTATGCACGGTGACATTAAGCAGCGCTTTAACCAAGGCGATGAGAAGGCGGCAGAAGAGTATTTCGTGCGCCGCAAGTTGCCGCGAATCGTCTGGTTTAGCCGTGGCAAGTCGGTGTATCTGGAATCCAACCACATGTTTATCAAAAGTTTCTGCAAGGCCGCTATCAAGTATCTGGGCCCGAAAATGCGCGTGATCATCCTGTTTCGCGACCCCCTGAAAACAGCACTGAGCATGGTGGGTAAAAACACCATCCCCGGGGCAGGGCGCGGCAACCACTGGTATCTCGATCCGGCGTGGCCTGAGAACCTGTTGCAGGTCGGTGACCTGCTGACACAGTTGCAGTATCAGCACGACCTCTTCCCTTGCCTGTGGTACTGGTACGAGATCAAGTGTCGGGCTGAGGTGTTTTGCCTGCGCTATCCGGAAATCCCGGTTTTCAGGCTGACTACTGACGACCTGAATAGTTACGATAAGGTGGCTGCGTGCTTCAATGCGCTCGGCTTGCCCTTTGACGGCCAGGCCCTGCGCGCGCACGCGGGCATGAAGGCGAATTCCGGCAAGCCTGCGTCGACCGAGGCGCTGGGCGTTCAGGCGGAAGTGATTGCCGCCTTCGAGCGCGAATGCCAGGCACGGCTTGCTGCTGTTTTGCAGAAGGCGGCATAATGCCAGCGGTTGGGGGTGGCTCCCGGCGTGGCGGCGAATTGAAGAAACAATCTGACATCGTGGTGATCATTGGCGAGTGTCGAACCAAGATGCATAAAGTGACAGGTTCATAGTTCTTGACATCGCCTCGACCGATCTCAAGCGCGCCTTCGGCGGCTTCCTCATCCTGGTCGGCGCCCGACTCCTCTTGTTCAAATGAACCAGCCTGATTGAATCCGGTGACCTTCGGCATTTCTTCGGCCGCCCTGTCTGAACGGCGTTTGCCGATGCATCTCGCGATTTTCAAACAAATCACCGGCTCATGGTGTCTGTTCCGATATGCAGCGCACTCTTATCGTCGCCGGATTGCTCAGCGCAATCGTCGTTGCGGTGGGCGTGATCTACTTCAGTTCCCCGAGTCACGCTCGTCGGCATGAGCTTGTCCGGCATGTCGATGCGGCGAAACTCCTGGCTGCCGCCAAGACGTACACTGACGGCTTGAGGGCCCAGAATGTGCCTGTGCCGGCCTCGGTGTCGCTGCACGAGTTGATCGCGCGGAACCTGGTGACCGAAGCCGATGTGAGCGGCTTCGCCGGCATGGAAGTGACGGTGAGCCTGACGGTCGACGAGAGTCGGCCCCAGGAAGTGCTGATTCGGGCGCGACTGGCGGACGGGCGCGAGGTGGTGGCGCTGGCGGATGGGAGCGTCCATTCACGATGAGGTTCTTGGCAGCCGATGCCAGGAGAGAGCCTCGGCTTCAATCGGCTCACACAAAGAAAGGAGAATGCATTAAGTGATAAAGGGATAAAGTGACAGGTTCTTAATTATTGACATATCTTTGGTGTTGGCGTACCTGTGTTCGG
>DAOOQY010000874.1:0-2412 GCA_035389025.1 Verrucomicrobiota bacterium | reverse complement strand
CTCCACACAGATTCAGGGCGGAACACAGATGGAGAGGGAGAGAGGCGGTGTGTCGGCCCCCGGGGGTGGTGTGTCCTGGGGATTGAGTCCTTTGCGTTCTTTGCGGTTGGTTCCGCCTCGGTCGGGGGCGAACAAGCCGGCTGCATCTAAACGCCGGGATCGCGTGTCGGTTCGCAATCGGACATCATTGGCCCGGCACGAGCCCGCAGCGTTTGTCTGCGCTTGCATCGCAGGGCTTGGCCTGCCGGTCCTCTCTCGCTCCATTTACTGCACCATTGTTTGCGGCCAGGGCGCTTTCGAGGCGGGGGACTTCCACCGATGCGTATATTCGACGAAACGCGACCCTGCGACCGGGGCGATTCGGAGAGACTGGGACACGTGTTCACGGTTTCGGGCAGGTGTTCGTTGGGGTTCCGGTGGGTGGATGCCGCCAAACTCGCCGGCAGAGGCATGGTCACCGACAGGGTGCGCGTCGGAGGTGGTCGCGGACATGCCGGCTCTGCTGGATGCGACGCCGGACATCGACCGCCTTTCGACCTGTCTTCACACCGATCACGGCCAACCGAATGGAAAACTCAAACCGAAAGGACAGTCTCGTCATGAAGAAAGCACTCGGCAGAAAGGGCTCGATCGCACTCGTCGCGATTCTCGCGGCAGGATGCCTCACCGGCTGCGTCGCCCACAGAAACTCGAATCACATCACGGGCGAAGTGGTGTTGCAGTTGCATCGGAGCGACACGCGGGCTCTTGCACTCCCATCCGAAGCGGTCGGCGCGCTCGTCGGCGTTGCAGTCGATTTGGTCAAGGCGCAGATCGAAGCGGAAGCCAAGAAACTCGAACGACAATACGGCCAGGTCGATTATCGGTCGGATTTCTGGTCTCTCCAGGCAGCAAACGGACAGGTGACACTGCGCCAGAACTACGATGGATTCACCTTGTACCGCCTGACCAAGCAGTTCTCGACCGCGACGAACCCGGCTATGGAGATGGTGTGTTCGTTCGAACCGTCCGAGAGCAAGCGGATGTTCATCATCAAGCCAGTCTCATTCGTTCTGCGCCAAGCCAAGGCCAAGGTCATCAACACCGCGGGCAAGATCGACGTGACAGTCAACATCGCCGTCGATGCGATGTGGATTGACGCAAAGCGGGTCGCTCATCAGGAACGGATCGCCTTCTCCTCGTTTGACATAACTGACTATGACCTGTCGGACCCCCAGCCCCTGACCGATTTCAAGGGCCAGATGGCCGGCTGGTTCCCAGGCGTGCCCCTTTCCGCCGGACCGGACGGCAAGTATCCCTGGGAAGCGGGCGCCATCAGCAGAATTGAGGAGGGACAGTTCTTCGACGGTTGTTTCAAGTTGACGGTGTTGGTCACGGAAAGGGACGCCTCCAAAGCGAAAGCGCATCTCGAGAAGGCGGCGAAGTTCCTTGGAGATCAGAAATCCAGTCTCGTCGAGAAAGCCAAGCAAGCGACCGAATGACGCAGCCTGTGAGATTCCCGGCGCGTCAGCGGTAAATCAATCGAGTCGGGCAGCGCCGTTGGCACGCCGACCTACGGATACGACATCGGTTCGATCACACTCAGCAACTGCCTGGTGGCGAACAACGTTGGCGAGTCTTGCACGCCCATAGTGTCCGTAGTCCGCCGGCTCGTGGGTCAGAATTGCGTGATCCGAAACAATCTGCCAGGGACCGGCATTACTCGTCATTATGGCGGCGGAATCTACTGCCAGGGCGACACGGTGGGAATTCACAACACGCTCATCTCGGGGCACACCGGGGCCGGGTCGGGGGGTGGCGTCGCGGCCAATGTAACCAATCTCCTGGTGCAGAACTGCGAGTTCACCGGCAACCTGGCGACCAACTCAGCCTACCCGGAAAGAGGCGGCGGGGCCATGTATGTCAATTCCGATTCGAGCACAGGTTCAATCCAGCAAGGAAAACCGGCCACTTCATCAGCTCGGGACGGCCGGAACAAAGGGGCGCCTGGCGGGGGCAATGCTCTGTGGTAATTCCGAAGTTTGCGGCATAGGGGTCATCAACAGTACCCCCGTGATGGAACCTGGGGTTGGAATCCCCACCTCTCCGCCAATCCCTTCCGAGGTGGATGCCGCCAGGCGGGATTGCCCTCAAGCCTCCTCGCCAAACCCGTGCGGAAGTTCCTTGAACGGGTTGAACACCTTCAGGCCGGGGCGGCGGAAATCGCGGTCATTGCCCGTCACAATGGTCAATCCGTGGCGGCGGGCGGTCGCGGCGATGTAGCTGTCCTCGATCGGCATCCGCTGTCCATCGTGTTCGAGGAGGAACTTCTGGTCGGCCCAGACGTGAGCGGTGGTGGTGTTGAACGAGAGGACGCGGCCTTCCATCGCGAGGAGGCTCTGTGTCAGCCACTGCTGCAGTCGGGCGCGGGCG
>DAOOQY010000873.1:0-2414 GCA_035389025.1 Verrucomicrobiota bacterium | reverse complement strand
CACAGCAGACAATCAGCCGTTGGGCGGACTCGGACCGCCGTATATCCAAAGTGCGCGCGACATCGGCAAGATTCCGCGGCCGGACCCCGGTGGGCAGGGGCGCTACCCGCTGATGCTCGAAGCCCTCAGCCGAATCGTCAAGGCCCTGGGGCCGGGCGTTTGCGTGGTGGCCTGCCTCGATCAGTGCCCATTTTCGCTCGCCGCCGCCCTGGCCGGTCTCGAACAGACAATGCTCCGCATGGTGGATGATCCTCCTTTTATCGAGGCGCTGATGGAACGGTGCCTCGAATACGGGCTGGCCTACGGATGCGCTCTGGCCTCGGCGGGGGCGGATATCCTGAGCGGCGGGGATTCGCCGGCGGGCTTGATCGGGCCTCGGCTCTATCGCGAGAGGGCGTGGCCATTCGAGCGGCGTCTGATTGCCGGATTGAAGTCGATGACAGGCAAACCGGTGTCGCTTCACATCTGCGGCGACTCGACGCCGCTGCTGGCCGACATGGCTGCCACGGGCGCCGACATCCTCGAAATCGATCACCAGGTCGACCTCGGCCATGCGTGTCCCGTGGTCGGACCGAACGTTGCGTTGTGGGGCAACCTCGATCCGGTCGCCGTCCTGGCGCAAGGCGGCGTCGCCGAGGTTGAAGCGGCCGCCCGCCGGGCGATCGAGACCGTCGCGGCGTGCGGACATTCGCGGTTCGTCCTGAGTTCCGGATGCACCTTGGCGGTCGAGACACCGACTGAGAATCTCGATGCCATGCTCGAGGTCGCGCGACAGCGGACATGACATCGCGCTTGATTGAGTTCCTCTCCAATTGGCCGCCATCAACACCAAAGACAATCTATGAGCAAGACTCCTCCTCTGCGGTTGGCCTTTCTGGGCTGCGGAGCCCGAGGCACCACGTACGCACAACTGGCAGCCCGCCGGCCCGATCGATACCGCATCGTGGCGGGCGCCGACCCGGCGTCGGAACGGGTCGAGCGAATCCGCGCCGCATCCTCGAACCCGGATTTCCGCGGTTTTGCCGACGGGGCAGCCATGTTGGCCGCGGGGAAGCTGGCGGACGTTCTGGTGATCGCCACGCAGGATCATGGGCATTTCGAGCCTTGCCGCCGCGGTCTCGAGTTGGGCTACAACATCCTGCTCGAGAAGCCGATTGCCACCCGCATCGAGCAGGTGCTCGAAATCGAGCGCCTGGCGGCGCAGACAGGCCGGCGGGTCATGGTGTGTTTTGTCCTCCGTTTCGCCGCGTTCTATCGCAGGGTGAAGGAGATCATCGATTCGGGGAGGCTGGGCGAGGTCTCGGGCATCCAGGCCAGCGAAGGCGTGATGCCGTGGCACCAGGCCCATTCGTTTGTGCGCGGCCATTGGTCGGTCGTGGCCAAGAGTTCGCCGATGCTGCTCTCGAAGTGTTGCCATGACACCGATGTGCTGCATTGGCTCGTTGGGCGGCGTTGCCTCAGGGTCGCGAGCTTCGGCTCGCTCGAGTTCTTCCGACCCGAGCGGGCCCCCGCGGGCGCGCCCCAACGATGCACGGACGGGTGTCCGGCGGCCGAGAGTTGCCCATACAACGCGTTGCGCTACGCGGGCGACCGGCGCGTTCCCTGGCTGGGAATGGTGTTCGACCGGGCAGCGTCCGCAACGCCTCAGGAAATTGTCGACTGGCTGCGGACAAGTCCCTGGGGGCGATGCGTCTACCGCTGCGACAATGATGCGGTGGATCGCCAGGTGCTCGCCCTCGAGTTCGAGGGCGGGATCACGGGGACGTTCACCATGACGGCCTTCGAAAATGGGCGGCACATCGAGGTCTATGGCACCAAAGGCGTGCTCAAGGGCGGCGAGACCTATCGGCACCATTTCGGTGCGCACCTGGTCCTCCTGCCGCACGAAGGGGCGCCCGAACGCTATACAGTCCAGGCGGAGGACGGCGGCTACGAACTGCACGGCGGCGGCGATCCGGGCCTGATCAACGCCCTCTACGACGAAATGACAAGACCGGCAGGCGAACCGTTGCAGGCCGGCATCGACTCGACCGTCCACAGCCATGTCCTGACCTTCGCAGCCGAGGAAGCGCGATTGACGGGGCGGACTGTGGACGTGGCCGAGTTTGCACGGAAAATCGCCTCTCCGAGAGTGGGATTGCCCCGAGAATAGACACCCGTTCGGCAGTCTTTGTCGCTGCCTTTGTCGCTACCTCTGTCGTCAGGCGGCGTGGCTGTCGACAAACGTGTCGACGAAGGTCGCGACAAAGGCGGTGTCGTGGCGGACCCCATTTTCATTCGAGGTGGTGTGCCAGAATGGCGGGAGGGTTTGTGGGGAAGCGTTGACATTCAGCAGTTTACTGAGGAATCAGCGAGATGGACTACACCGTCACCCTCACCCGCCCTCCGGGCACCCTCTCCCATCGGATGGGAGA
>DAOOQY010000872.1:0-2422 GCA_035389025.1 Verrucomicrobiota bacterium | reverse complement strand
GCCAATGCGGAGCGAGATGGCGCGGGGGGAGTCCCTGGGTCGAGACAATCAGGGTCATCAGTTTGGGTTTCCCCCGCAGCCGCGCATACGCGTCAACCTAAGCATAGATCGGAGTCGGACGGTCAGACCCGTGTCTGGCGGATGACCAAGTGCCTGATCCCGTGAGCGTTGTCGCAGTGAGGTGGAGCCAACTGGAGAGCGAGGTCGCAAAGCGGAGTGCGCCCGTCCTCGGGCGCAGCGGTGTCCGAGTTGAGAGAGCCGTTGCGGGTGATCCGACCAAGTACTTAGACAACCACGACGGCGCTGCTCCCAGGAACAGCGCGGAAGATCTCATTAGGTTGACGCGTATGCGCAGCCGCGGGATCGGCCCTCCGAGAGATGCGGTTCATGAAGGAACCTGTGAAAACGTGAAGCCGTATTGCAGACCTCCGTGGCAGCGCAGGTCCGCTATCGACTCTCCGATTGGGACGCCGCCACTCTCGCGAGGGTTCTGACTTCATCCGGTCCCAGCGCGTGTGGGAAGAAGGCGAAGTCGGCCAGGTCAACCGCCAGGAACTCGTTGCCAGTGTGGTGGGGGTTGCCGCCCAAGGCGCAGTCGGTGGCGCGTGTCGAGACCAACGCCGGCGCCGGGGTCGAGGTCGTTTCCTTGCCGTCGAGGAAGAGGGTCAATCGGCCCTCGGCTTTCACAACGGCGGCGTGGTGCCAGCGACCGGCCTCGATCGGCACGCCTTGAGTCGAGGTCAGGCCGCCTGCTTCGATCCGCGCAAACAACCGCCCGCTGTCGATAACCAGGCGCAGTGGGTCGTCCATGGGCGCGCACCATGCGCTGAAGACCTGGCCGATTCGATCGGCTGGCAGGCTCCGAATCTTGAACCGGATCGACAGCGAACAGTCGTCTCCAGGCCAGTCGCCCAGAGTGTAAATGAGGCGTTGGCTGCTGCCGTCGAGGGCAACGGCTCCGTCGCTGGCGCCGTCGGGGCCCGGCGTGGGTTTCCAGCCGGTCGAGGGTTGCCATCGCCCGAATTGCGGCGCCGGGTCGCCGCGGAGGGCGGCGGTCAACCATTCCCCGCGCGGGCCGACGGGACGCGGCGGATCGAGTGTTTCCTGCGCCGTTGGCAGGTCGGGGTCGATTCGGAATCGTGCGGGTGGGCCGGGGCTGGGCGTTTGGCCCGCGGGGTTCGCCGTGACAACATCCCAGAAGTACCAGCGATGCGGTTCGAAACGGGCGTCGATGTCGGTCAGGGTCTGGGCCTCGCGAAGGTCTGGCAGTTCAAGCGTCGGCGTCCCGAAGTCTTCGGTGGGGCTGATTCGCAGTGTCTGTGCGATGACAGGATCATCGGCGCGCGCCGCGCGTGTCCAACGGAATGCGACCTTGCCGCCGGCAATGCGCGCGCCATCGCGGGGCGTGCGCGTGACCACGGGCGGAGGCAGTGGGGACTGGGCGCGGAGCCAGGTGCGGTAGCGCGTGCCGGTCGCCCCCGCGCTGGCGAAATCGCAAAGGCGCAACGCGGGTCCAGTGCCTGAGGGAATGTGGACGACCAGGCGGGGCTCGAGTTGCTTTCGCCAGTCAGGCGCAACAGGTCCGCCCGCCGCCACAGCCCGGGCCTCGCCGAGGCGCGGCAGGTCCACAGGCGGGAGCTTGTCCTCATCGAAATCATGCAGTCGCTGGTCCCATGCGAGAAGGATGGGGCCGCGGTAGAGCGAGACGCAGCCTCGAGCCTCGCGGGCTCCCGCGACGGCGCGCAGGTGCGGATCGAGTTTCAGCGACACGCGATCGCCTTTGCGCCAGACGCGGTCGACGGTCAGATAGGCGCCCGGTGCGGGTGGGGGCAGGGGTTCGTTGTTGCTTGTTGCCGAGGAAACCGTTGACCACGCGGGAACGCGGATGCGGAGGGTGAAGCGCTGCTCGCGCTCGGGTTCGACGACGATGTCGGTCTCGAGTTGCCACGGGTAGTCCCCGGTGACACGGAGAGTCAGACGCGATTGGTCGGGCAGGGCCACTGTGGCCGCGAGCGGGCCGAGCCAATTCAGGATCACGCCTTGTGTTGACTTCATGACGGCCCATTCGGCTAGCATTCCCCAGCCGCGGGGTCCGTTGACCGAGCAACAATTCAATTCGGGCGTGCCAGCGCGGGATTGGAAGACGATCGAGTGGGCGGACGCTTCACGGACGCCGTCCATCGGCGTGTTGTACGTGCACCAGCGGCCGCTGGGGTGTTGAGCGCCGGCCCAGGCGTTGAGCGTGGCGAGTTCGAGCGCATCGGCCACGCGCGCGTCGCCTGTGAGCGCGAGCATATCGACTGAGAGCGCCATCCAGGCAATGGTGCAACAGGTCTCGATGGGAGTGGGAGCGTAGGGGTTGCCGGTGGCCTGTTCGCCGGACGAGAAGCCGCCCGTGTTGCGTGCGTCCCAACGCGCGATG
>DAOOQY010000871.1:0-2431 GCA_035389025.1 Verrucomicrobiota bacterium | reverse complement strand
GCGATGGCGCCGCGCGCGGTTTCGTTGTAGGGCGTGTCCTGCCGGATGGCCTCGATGAGGTCGTCCCATTCCAACTGGTACGGACTGGGCTCGGGTTGCGGAAAGGCCCAGGTCATGTCGGCACGGGTGAAGTTCTGGCCCTTGAACAAACGCACCCGCCCGGGCGAGTGGGAGGACGTTGAGATGATGGCGGAGCCTTTCGTGCCGTGTCCGTAACTGGCGAACTCGCTGTGACAGCCGGCCTGGCTGCGTCCGATGTAGAAGAACTTCGTCCCGTCGGCAAACGTGTACTCGACCGAGTAGTTGTCGAAATTCTGGTCGACCGAATTGCCCCGGAAATGGCGGCCGCCGCTTCCATGGGCCTGGATGGGCCAGGCGTTCTTCATCCAGCAGCATTCGTCGATCTGATGGATATTGAAGTCGCTGTACACCCCTCCGCTGGCCCAGAGGAAGGCATGGAACCGCTGGATCTGGTAGAGCAGTTCGCTGCGGTCGGCCGGACGCGGCCCGGCCGTGCCGGCGGCGCCACCCATCCGATAGCCGCGGAGCAACATGAGGTCGCCGATCTCGCCCTGCTGGATGCGGGCATGGAGTTCCTGACGGCCCTTGCAGTGGCGCACCATGAGTCCGACGCCCACCTTGAGCTTCTTGCGGTCGGCCTCCTCGGCCAAAGCCAGCATTTTGCGTGTGGTGGGACCGTCCACGGTGACCGGTTTCTCCATGAACACGTTCAGCCCCTTGGCAATCGCATAGGTGAAATGAACCCACCGGAACGCAGGCGGCGTGGCGAAGATGGCCACATCGCCCACCTTGAGACAATCCATGGCTTTGCGATAGCCGTCGAACCCAATGAACCTGCGCTCAGCAGGGACATCGACGCGGTCTGCGAACTTCTTCTTCAGGCTTGCGTAACTGCCGTCGAGCTTCCTCTCAAACACGTCGGACATCGCGACCAGCTTGATGGGACCGCTCCTGGTCGACAACGCGTTGTCCGCCGCCCCCGTCCCCCGCCCCCCGCAGCCGACGAGGGCGATTTGGATCAGGTCGCTCCCCGCGGCATGCACGTGCGGCAGGGCGACGCCGGCAAGGGCCGACGCGGCGGCCAGACGCCCTGTCTTCTCGATAAAGACGCGACGCGAGGTGAGGCGTGTGGAGGGTGAGAGAGGCGCTGGAGCGTGTGTGTTCATAGGCGTGTGTCTGGATTGCAGTTTTGGAAATGGCACGACGCGCAGGCACGCATGTCGAGAGAAATCTCAGCCAAGAGACCGCGGACGGTGCATCGGATTGTTGTCGGTGTACTCTCGCCGGGCGAGGGCACCGGGCCTACATCAAATGGAGACTATCGGTGCAGGCCGCGTGCCCCCACGCGGCGCAAACTCCATTCCAACCGGCGAACTACAGATGCACTGGACCGCGGCGCCGCCCCGATTCATGAAGACGAAAGGGCCGGAGGTGAGCCGTCCTCGTCCCCCCCATCGCGAGTGAAGACGGTGGTTCTAGGCGACGGGCCGTCGCCGCTTGAGATTCGCGGGCCAGGCAATCGGCACCGGCGCGGTCAAGGCGCGTTGGCTGGGGCCTTGAGCACGTAGCCGACGCCGCGAAGCGTTTGGATCAGGGCCTTGTCCGGATCCACCTTGGCGCGGACGCGATGTACAAGGACGTCGACGACGTTGGTTTGAGGATCGAAGCTGTAATCCCAGACATGTTCGAGGATCATGGTCTTCGTCACCACACGCCCGGCGTTGCGCATCAGGTATTCGAGGAGGGCAAACTCCCGCGACTGGAGGTCAATCCGCTGGCCGGCCCGCGTGGCCTCCCGATTGATGAGGTCGAGGGTCAGATCGCCCACGGTCAGGCGGACCGGCTCGGGCGTCTGGGAGGCGCGGCGGATGAGCGCCTGCACGCGGGCAAGCAACTCCGAGAAGGCAAACGGTTTGGTGAGATAATCGTCGGCGCCGGCCTGCAGACCCCGCACGCGGTCATCGACGCTCGCCCGCGCGCTCAGGAAGATGACCGGGACGTGGATCTCTTGGGCGCGGAGGCGTTTGACCAGGCTGAGCCCGTCGAGCTTGGGCAGCAGGATATCCACGACCGCGGCGTCGTAGTTGGTGATGGTGGCGAGTTCAAGCCCGCGCTCGCCGTCGTCTGCAATGTCGGCGGCGAAGCCGGCCTGCTTGAGGCCCTTGACCACAAACGAGCCGATCTTGGGATCGTCTTCCACGACCAGAATTCTCACGACGTCGCTCATCATGGGCAGATCGACAGGCTCTTCAAGTGGAGAGTGCATCAAGCCGGCAGAAAGTGCGTGTTGGACTGGAATCCTTGACTCATTTACTGAGGGGTGCGCAACATACGCGACAAAGACCTCTCACCCCGTCCCTCTCCCATCCGATGGGAGAGGGTGTCCCGCTCTGCGGGACGGGTGAGGGTG
>DAOOQY010000870.1:0-2437 GCA_035389025.1 Verrucomicrobiota bacterium | reverse complement strand
CCCCGCCTTGCCCATCTTCTCGATGGTGGCCGTTTGCAGACTGCCCTTGGGCAGTCCCAATCGCAGTATCGGTTTCTTTGGCTGTCGCTTTCTGTCGCTCTTCATGAATACACAAACCACAAAAGCCGGTCGGGACCCTTCCCCCCACGCCGGGGTCGCCCCGCCGCGTCCCGGTTCCGGGCGCGCGGCCCGCTATTCCTCCAAGTTCGGCCCGCGGGCGCAAGCACCGAATGTGTCGGTGAGCCACCCGGCGATGGCGGCGGGGTAGAGCCGATGCTCGATCTCCTGAATGCGCGCATGCAGCGTTTCCGGCGTGTCGTCGTCTCGCACCAGGACCGGCGCCTGGGCCAGAATCGGGCCCGTGTCGACCCCCGCGTCCACAAGGTGGACCGTGACTCCCGTCACCTTCACCCCGTGGTCGAGCGCTTGCTTCCAGGCTTCGAGACCGGGAAAGGCCGGCAGCAGCGACGGATGAATGTTGACGACCCGGCCCGGAAAAGCGCCGAGAAAATCGCCTTTCAGGATGCGCATGAAACCGGCCAGCACAACCAGGTCGACGCCCGCTTCCTGCAAGGCCGCCACGTACGCCCCCTCGGCCGCCTCATCCAACCGCGTCCGATAGCGCCCCGCGGCGAGGTGCTCGGCGCGAATCCCCCGCTCGCGCGCCCGATCCAGGATGCCTGCCCCCGGCACGTCGCTGAGCACCAGCTCGATCGTGGCCGGGACGCGCCCCGCAGCACAGGCGTCGGCAATCGCCACGAAGTTCGAGCCCTTGCCCGAACCCAAAACGCCCAGCCTGAATCGCGTCGCCCGTGTCATGCGGACGCCTTGGTATCAAAGCCCCGCGCCAAAACAAGCCCGAAACCGCCGGGTATTTCGTTGACGCTCCTCCGGCGCGTCCTACTGTGTCGTCGGAACATATGCGCATGATCGTCAGAGCCGCAACAACAACACACCACACGGATTCCATGAACTCTCACTTTTCTTCCCTCGCACAGCGCGGCGTCCTGGCGCTGGTCGCAGCCGGCGCGCTGCTGCACTGTCCCGCGCCCCGGGCCGCCTCGTATGCCGAGACCGTTCTGGCCGACAACCCGGTCGTCTACTATCGGCTTGAAGAACCGGTCGACACGTACACCATCGCCAATGCCGCCAATCCCGATGCCTATCAGGGAGACGTGATCTACGATGATTTCGCCGCTTTCCCGAAGTTCGAGCAGGCCGGCATCGACGCCCGCTCGGCTGGCTTTCATGTCTACACCCCCGATGGCGGAACCCCGCAGAAATCGCATATCCAGGTGCCCTACGCCCCGGAGCTGAACCCCGAAGGCCCATTCACGGTGGAGCTTTGGGCGCGGGCGACCAGTTGGGCCACCGGGGTGCGGTGCATCGCGGGCAATGTCAGCAGCTACTCGGATGGCTGGTGGTTCCGCCAGGAGGCCGGGACAACGCCGCGCTGGATTTATGTACAGAACGGGGGCGGCATCTACATGGCCGGCGGCAACATCGCCAAGAACGAATGGGCGCACCTGGTGGTCACCTACGACGGCACAACGGTTCGATTCTATGGCAATGGCGAGCAGCAATGGACATCGACCGGGACTGTCCCGTCGATCAACCTCGGCGGGCCTTTGTGCCTGGGCGGCAATCCCGCCATCAGCGAGGAGTTCTTCGATGGCAACATTGACGAGGTCGCCATCTACTCGAACGCCCTCACGGCGGACCAGGTCCGGCTGCATCACGAGGTGGGCCGCGCCAATATCGCGCTTCCCCCGGTTCCGGCGTCGGTCGTTCAGAGTCCCGCGTCCGTCTCCGCCTACGCCGGCCGCATCGCCACCTTTGCCGTCAACGCCGATGGAACCTCGCCTCTGGGCTATCAATGGTACAGGAACGACACGCCGATCGACGGGGCGACCAACGACATCCTCTCGATCACATGCGCGTACGCCGACAACGGCGCGACCTTCAAGGTGGTGGTCAGCAACCCCTACGGCTCAGCCACAAGCGCCCCCGCCACTCTCACCGTCATGACGGATTTGACCGTCGAGTCGCAACCCGCCTCGATCACTCGCACGGCCGGGAGCAAGGCGGCTTTCATCGCCGTGTCCGGCGGCGCGCTGCCCGTCACTTATCAGTGGTACAAGGCGGCAGACCCGATTCCGGGCGCGACGGACCAGGTCCTGTGGCTATCGAGCGTTCAGATGGCCGATGATCAGACGACATACTCCGCCAAAATCACCAACCCCTGGATGAGCGTCGAGTCGGACCCGGCCGTCCTCACCGTGGTTCCGCGGACCGTGCAGGTTCCCGTGGACGGCTATGCCCGAGTGGTGATGGCGGATGACCCGGTCGCATTCTGGCGCCTGGACGAGGCCGATGCGAGTCTCACGGCGGTGGACGCCGCGGGCAGCTTCGATGGGCAGTACACGCTCGGGTCAGG
>DAOOQY010000869.1:0-2437 GCA_035389025.1 Verrucomicrobiota bacterium | reverse complement strand
CCTGCCGCGCCTGCTGGAAGACGGGATCCTGGCTCAGTTGGTAGTAGGTGTTGCGCGCGTCGCCAAGGGCTGAACGCGTCGCCTCGGCCCGCTGGTGTTCGAGTTCCTGGCGCCGCTTGGCGCTCTGGGGATCGGTGGACCCGGCCAGGGCGGCCAGTTCAAGATCGATGCTGTCCGTGGCGCGGAACAAGCTCCGGAACTCCTCCGCGGTCGCGTCGAAGCCCGCCAGGGTGCGGCGGAGCCGGTCCGCGTTGTCCGAGTACCGCAGCAGGTACTCTTCGAGTTGTGCGGGCGTGAGGACCTTGGCCATCTCCTCGCGCAGTTCTCTGGCGAGACGGGCGGACTCGGCGGAGTCCATCTCCCTGCCCTGCTCGCGCATCGACTGGGCAAGCAAGCGCAGCTTCTCGCGCCCGCGGAACTCGATGTCGCGCAGGGTCCGCTTGGTTTCGGCTGACAACTCCCCGAGCAGAGGTCCATCGAGGGTGATGGCGCTGCCAGGCACCTCCGTGGCCGTGCCGGTGACGTCCCAGTGCGGGCCCAGAAGGCGCGTGAGCAGATCGCGTCGCTCGGCTTCGAGGGCGTCCTTCTCCTCGATCGCCTCCTGGGCGGCCTCGGGATCGGGCTGGGGCAGCCACCATTGGTGATTGGGCGACACCACCTCGGTGGCGCGCCGCCGGGCGAAGAGCTCGTTGACATCGGCCACCACGATGTCGCGGATGGTTTCCCTGGGGCACCCGATGCTTTCGAGGTTTCGGATGTAGGTGGGGTAGTCGTCGGATTCGATGTCGCGCCAACTCAGGAGCCGCGGCTGAAAAACCAGGTTCGTCCGAATGGGCCGGAGAATGTTCGTCACCACGGCGCGGCGCGGCGGCGGTTCCAGGTGATAGACGGCTGAGGGCTTGCGCGCACGCCGCCACGCCGTCGCAATGACGAAGTTGGCCAGCAGCGATAGCAACAGCAGAACCAGGGTCACCCGGTAGCGCATGAGCCGATTTTGACGCATCCGCCCGCGGCGGGCAAATCCAAAGTCGCGCCAAAGTCGCACCGCGCTCGTTGCTCGTTGCGCGCTAATTGGTTGGTCAGTCGCGCGCGGACCCGTTAGTCTCTCCGTCATGAGCGAACGCACGTTCACACTCGGCCACTCGCCCGACCCGGACGACGCCTTCATGTTCTACGGTCTGGCCAAAGGTCTGATCCCGACTCCGGGCTATCGCTTCGAGCATATCCTCGAGGACATCCAGACCCTGAACGAGCGGGCCACGCGCGGCGAACTCGACATCTCGGCCATCAGCATCCATGCCTACGCCTATGTGGCGGACACCTACGCGCTGTTGCCCAGCGGCGCCAGCATGGGTGACGGCTACGGCCCCATGCTGGTCGCCAAACGGCCTGTCGGACGGAACGACATGGCCGCGTGCCGCATCGCGGTGCCGGGCACGATGACCAGCGCCTTTCTCGCCCTGCAACTCTGGCTCGAGCGACGCGCCGGCCAACTCTCGTGCGTGGTCGTCCCATTCGATCGCATCTTCGCCGCCGTCCAGGAGGATCGGGCCGATGTCGGCCTTGTCATTCACGAAGGCCAACTGACCTGGGACAAGGAGGGGCTCGTTGTCTGTCAGGACCTCGGGGCATGGTGGAAACGCGAAAACGCCGGCCTCCCCCTGCCCCTGGGCGGCAACGTGATCCATAAACGCATCCCCGCCGAGGACCGCCGCCGCATCGCCGACATCGTCCGGACCAGCATCCAGTTCAGCCTCGATCACCGCGCGGAGGCCGTCGGCCATGCGCTCCAGTACGCGCGGGACATGGGACGCGACCTCGCCGATCAGTTCGTCGGCATGTACGTGAACCACTGGACGCTCGATTATGGCGACCCGGGCCGCGAATCGATCCGCCGCTTCCTCGGCGCGGCACAAGCCCGCGGTCTCATCCCCAAGAGCCCGCCCCTCGAATTCGTCAATTGACCCGCATCCACACCCATCATGAAACACCATTCGATCATTCAGCCTGCCGGCGCGCCGGCACCCGTCGGCCCCTACAGCCACGCTGTCCGGGTCGGTCCCCTGCTCTTTTGCTCCGGCCAGATTCCGCTCGATCCCGCCACCGGCGCCCTGGTGCCGGGCGACGTCAAGGCGCAGACCGACCGGGTCATCGAGAACATCAGGATCATACTCGCCGGCGAGAACCTGACGCTGACCAATGTGGTAAAGACAACCGTGTTTCTGCTCGACATGGCGGATTTCGCCGCGATGAACGAGGTTTACGGACGCCACTTCAGCGGCGACTGCCCGGCGCGCTCGACCGTGCAGGTCGCGGCCCTGCCGCGGGGCGCGCGGGTCGAGATCGAAGCGATTGCGGCGTATTGATCAGCCCCGGACCTGGTTCCGGCACCCAGCGGGGGACACCGCGGGAGCAGGCCAGATCACCGCGATGCAAG
>DAOOQY010000868.1:0-2437 GCA_035389025.1 Verrucomicrobiota bacterium | reverse complement strand
GTAGAGTGAGCTTTCCGGCTACGGCGACTCGACGCGGTAGAGGTGGGTCTTGGTGCGCAAGTAGAAAGCCCGGCCGGACACGGCCGGCGAGGCCATGAAGCCGTCGTCAAGGGTGTTGGTGGCCAGGACCCGGAACGCGCGCCCCGGTTCGAGGACGGTGGTCACGCCCTGCTGATTGAAGAAATGGAGCCGTCCATCGGCGTAGACCGGCGATGCCGCGTACTTTCCGCCGATTCGTTCCTTCCAGACGGTGTTTCCGGTGGCCGCTTCGAGACAGGTGACGAAGCTGTCCTCGGCGGCGGTGTAGATGAGCCCGTCCACGAGAATGGGCGAGGAATACTTGCCGACGTGCGTCCTGAGCCGCCACACAACGCCGGTGTCGGTGACATCGCCCTGCCCATCCGTCTTCACCGCGAGCAACTCCGTCTTTGACAAGCCGGTGACGAAGAATGCCAATCCGTTGTCGTAAAGGGGGCGAGGCGCCGCCGACCAATCGTTGTACTGCACTCTCCACAACTCGCGCCCGTCGCGCGGGTCATACGCATAAGCCGCCTTCGCCCCGGCGCTGAGCATTTGCGTTTGTCCGGCCGCCGAGACGATCAACGGCGTGCTGTGGGCTTTGCGCAAGTCGCCGTCGCGCGCCATTTGCCCCGGGACATGCTCGTCGTTCCAGGCGACCGAGCGTCCGGTTTTCCAGACCGTCTTGCCGGTCTGCTTGTCGAGGGCGACGTGATACTGGAGGTCGACGCCATCCATGGTCAGGATCAGGAGGTTCTCGAAGGAAATCAGGGACGAAGAGGGACCCCGATAATGCCGGCAGGGCAGATCGTCGCGTTTCCAAAGGACCTTGCCAGTCCCGGTCTCGAGGCACGCCGTCCCGAAACTCCCGAAATGCACATAGACTCGCCCCGGCTCGATCACCGAGGAAGGGGTCGCGTAGCAGTTCATCGAGGCGCCGTTGCCCAGCGGCTCCGGATTGTCGCTGTGAAACACCTTTTCGTGAACAACGACTTTCCCCGTGCCCGCGTCCAGGCCGAGCACGAAAAAGTCATGACCGTCCTCGGTCGCCGTGGTCACCCAGACCTGGCCGCCCATGACAACCGGGGTCGACCAACCCCGATGGGGGATTGCAGTCTTCCATCTGACGTTGTTGGTTTCACTCCAGTGCAACGGCACACCGACGGTCTTCCCATCCGGCAACCCCGCCGCGTGACCGTTGCCCCAGGGCCCGCGAAACTCCGGCCAGTCGGCCTGAACCGCCGCTGCGCCCAAAGCCAGAACCGCCAATGCAATCACAGGATTCATGGGGGCAGGGTGTGTTGAATGCCAAGCCAAGTCAACGGCGCCGTGCCGTCCCCACTCAACGGGCCAGGCTGATATCGACGCCGACCTTCCACTCAGGGCGATCCTGCAGCAGCCTCGCAACCGAGGCACGCACGATCGTCTCCTGCTCCGGCGTCTGGAAGTGGAACGCGACTCGACCCGGCCTGTCCCCCGCCGGCTGACCGGACGGTGGAGTCGCCGGACAGATCGTTTCGAAGAACATGCCGATCAGGCGCGCGAGGGGCATCTGCGCGGGATTGTACTCGACCTCGAACAGGGTGTCTTGACCAGGCGCCTTCAAGGGGCCGGTGTCTCGCGGGCGAACTGCCGAGACGCCGTCCAGGCGCCGCAAGGCCGCTTCGATTCCCGAAACACGGTCCGCTCCAAGGACAATGCGCTCCGGCCCCTGGCCGGCGGGTGGGCGCTCGTGAAAGGCAAGGGCGTCCGAGTTGATGCAGTAGCGCAGACGCGTCGGCGGCGGTCCGTCGGTGAACACATGGCCAAGGTGGGAAGCGCACCGGACGCAGTGGACCTCGGCGCGAACCATGCCGTAACTCGTGTCGCGCGTCTGGCCGATGTTCTCCTGCGCGAACGGCTGGAAGAAGCTGGGCCAGCCCGTCCCGGAATCGAACTTGGCATCCGACCGGAACAGCGGCAGGCCGCAGCCGATGCACGTGTAGAGGCCCGACTTATGGTTGTCGTGGAAGACGCCGCAGAAGGCCCGTTCGGTGCCGTGGGTGCGGGTGATGCGGAATTGTTCGGCTGTCAGTTGGGCCCGCCAGGCCGCGTCGGATTTGACCACCCTGGGAACGACAAGCGGTTCGGTGACCTGGCCCGAGGCGCCGAGGAGGCGCACTGTGACGGTTGGCGTGTTCATGGGACTGGCGGCGGGTGCGCAGAGAAGCTGGACGCCGGCGGCCATCACGGCCAGCGGAGCGCAGAGACAATTCGCGATCGCTTTGGTTTTCATCGTGTCCGACGGTCATCGCCCGGGGGCGAGCCGATGGAATATGTCCCCGCGCGCCATTCGCGCAAATGCCAGTTCGAGACTTACTGCCAAGTCGGCTGGATATCCTACACAGACCCCTCACCCCGGCCCTCTCCCATCCGATGG
>DAOOQY010000867.1:0-2439 GCA_035389025.1 Verrucomicrobiota bacterium | reverse complement strand
GGCGCTGCTTCCAGGATCCACTCATGAGCTTTGCTTAGGTTGACGCGTATGCGCGACTGCGGGATCGGCCCTCCGACGCCTGGTTGGCAGCCCTGCCGCGCTTTGCGTCTCTGCGTCTTGGCGTCTTTGCATTGAAGTCGGCTCGGCCCGGAGGGAACGCAAAGGCGCGAAGACGCAATGGCGCAAAGAGGGGGGTGTGGGGTTATGGACGAGTGAGAAGCCCGATCCGAAGCAACCGCACGACGGGAGCCTGGAGCTCGCGCGATCGGGTCAAATCGACGTCGAACTCGGCCACCCAATCGTTATGTTCCTCGGGGTCGATGAGCATCTGCTGGACCCGCCACGTCCGTTGGTCTTCCGATGGCAGAACATACGTGTGCCGCGTGTTACGCGCGTTCGGATCGAGGCAGATTTGTTCGTGCTCGGCGAAGTAGAGTTCGAGCGCCTGGCCCAGGCGGTCGGGTGTCCATGTGTCTTCCGGGTTTTGGACGGCGGCCGCGCCTTCCGACGGCTCGGCCAACGCTCCGAGGGCGGCTTCGTAGTCGCCCACCACACAACCTCGAAGGAACGTGAAAATCACCGTTCGGATGGCGGCTGTGAAAGCGCGCGTGTTCCGCGTGATGTCGGCCGCGGCCTCGTCCGCGGCAGGAGGGCGCACCTCGGTTGCCGGCTCCGATTGTTGGGCGAGCTTCGTTCCGCGCATCTTCTCCCATTCATCGAGCAGACTCGAATCCACCTGGCGGATCATGGCGGACAGGTAAAGTTCCATTTCGCGGACCGGATCAGTCTTGGCGGCGTCGGGGACAGTCTGGGCGAGGACCTTGAACACGCTGTTGAGATGCCGCAGCAGGAGCCCTTCGGAGCGCTGGAGTTCGTAATCGCGGATGTAATCGCCGAACGATCGAAACTGCTCGAACATCTCGCGGGCGATCGATTTGGGCCGGATGTTCTCCTGGCCCACCCACGGGTGCTTGTCGGCGAAGGCGTTGAAGGTCGAGTAGATGAAATCGCGGTTGGGTTTGGGATACTCGAGCTTTTCGAGTTCGTCCATGCGCTCCTGGTACTCGAGTCCGCGGGCCTTCATGTCCGCCATCGCCTGCGATTTCACCCTATCGAGTTGCTTGCGCAGGATGATGTCCGGGTCTTCGAGAATCGACTCGACCAGCGTGAGCAGGTCCAGCGCGTAATCGGGCGCCGCCGGATCGAGCGTCGGGACGGTCTCGATCAGATAGAGCGAGAGCGCCTGGTCCATCGAGAAATCGTCCTGCAAGTCCACGTTCACGCGCAGCTTGCGATCGGGATGGTCCCCCTCAGCCCGCTCGGCCTGCGGAATGAACTCGACGATCTTGCGGTCAAGCAGCGAGCGGAACAGTTGCCACGCCCGGCGGCGATGCGCCCCTTTCGCCTTGGGCGATTCATGGCTGTCCCGAATCAGTTGGCGCGTGGCGCGGCAGCCGTCGCTGTTCCGGCTCAGCACATTGAGCAGCATGCCGTGCGACACCTGGAAACGGGACGCCAGCCGTTCGGGCGACGCCCCGATCAGACGCGTGAAGGTGTTCTTATCCCAGTTGACAAAGTTGCGCTCGGGTGGCCTGCGCTTGACGAACTTGCGCCCCTGTTTTGCCGATTTCTCCTCGAGCTTGAGGTTCTCGATGACGTGCTCCGGGGCCTGGGCCACCACCCACCCCCGATCGTCGAATCCTTTGCGCCCGGCCCGCCCGCTGATCTGATGGAAATCGCGCGCGCTCAGGATGCCGGTTTTCTGGCCGTCGTACTTGCACAGGCGGGTGAACAGGACCGTCCGGATGGGAACGTTGATGCCTACCCCGAGCGTGTCGGTGCCGCAAATGATCTTGAGCAGCCCGCGCTGAGCCAGTTGTTCGATCAGCACGCGGTGCTTGGGCAGCAGACCGGCGTGGTGGACGCCAATCCCCTGCTTGAGCCAGGTGCGCACGCTCGGTCCGTAAGGACTGGTGAACTTGAACGCACTCAGTTCCTGGGCCAGCGCCGCCTTCTCGTCGCGTGTGCAGACGTTGAGGCTGGTGAAGTCCTGTGCGCTCTGGACCGCATCGGCCTGGGTGAAATGGACGACGTAGACCGGAGCCTTCCCCTCGCTGACGAGGCGTTCGAGCGTCTGGGCCAGCGGCGTCTCTGCATACGCGAATTCGAGCGGCACGGGACGCTCGACCGATTTCACCGGCACACTCGAACGCCCGTTGAGCCGGGTCAGTTCCTCCTCGAAAAAGGCCGTGTCGCCCAGTGTCGCCGACATCAGAAGAAACCGCGCCTGCGGCAGCGTCAGCAGCGGCACCTGCCACGCCACCCCGCGGTCTCGGTCCGCATACCAATGGAACTCGTCCATGATCACTTCCCGGACGCCGGCCTGCTCGCCTTCGCGCAAGGCGATGTTGGCCAGAATCTCGGCGGTGCAGCAGAGGA
>DAOOQY010000866.1:0-2444 GCA_035389025.1 Verrucomicrobiota bacterium | reverse complement strand
CGACGCTCAACCAACGTGCAGGGGATTGAAGATCGGGTGGTTGGGGTGCTGTTCGGCCTCGCTGCCGGCGACCGGATAGGAGGCCCCGTCCGGATGGCTCTTTCAGTCGCCGAGAGCCTGCGCGACCGGGGCACCTTCGACCGCGATGACATCGGAGCGCGGTACCTCAAGTGGTGGCGCGAAGGTGGCTTCGATACCGGGCCGATAGCCGCCCAGGTGTTGGAATTGGGCTCGAAGGGCATTCCGCTGGAGGAGGCCGCAAAGCGAGTGGACACGATAGCGGGGGGCTTGACCGCAGGCTGCAACCCCGCGCATCGCAGCGGGCCGCTTGCCATGCTGTCCGCCATTGACGATTCACGATTGGATTCTGCGGCGAAGGCTGAAGCGTGCCTCACACACCGGCATGCACTCGCCGGCGATGTGGCGGCGGTCGTTGTCACCACGAGTCGCGCGTTGATACGCGGTGTTCCGTGGGAAGCTGCCCTCGACCAGGCAGCGGCTGGTCGGTTGGAGGAGACCCGACGGGCAGTTGCGGACCGACGTACGAGCGGTCTGTCCCGGGGCGGATTCGCTCCGGACGTGTTGCGGGCTGCCATCGTTTTCGTGCACACCTCGCCATCTTTTTCTATCGCGCTTGCGCGATCTGTGGACTTCGCGGGTGCCTCCAACTACAGCCCGGTACTCGTGGGCAGTATTGGAGGGGCGCGATGGGGGCGCTCCGCGATCGATGAAGGGGCCTTCGCTCACCATGCTAGTTTGCTGCCACGCCTCCGGTCGGTGGCCACCGATCTTGCGGGAGGATGGACCGGTTGGGGTTGTCGATGATTCCATCGCGGGACAGACGACTCGGATCGTCAGGAGTTTTCGCACATCGTCCGCCGTAGGGCTGCGAGTCTGATCATGAGCCGGCGCTTCACGGTCGCGATTCCCAATGGCCGTCGGCTTCGGCGGCGAACCACGAGGAACAGCATGGCGATTCACCGACGGCGCGAACCTATCACAGGCCCATCACGATCTGCTGCAGCCCAGGATGTCTAAGTACTCCTGGCCATCAGGTCGTCCCGACCCCATTGTATACTGCGGTTTGATACCGGCGCCCCGACATGGAGGCCACTTGGGTCCAACGTGAACCGACCGGCCCGGTCGCCACGTGATTACTGCGGGAGAATGCGTCCAACCCGGTCCAAATGCGGGTCAACCACCCTCTGGTAGAACCTCATGATATGAGATCACCTGCGCTCACGCAGCCTGCCGGGCATCCCGATGATGCAGGCCGCCGACCAACGGCAACTCCACCACTTTGCCGTGCTCGGGTGGCTCGACCGCCCGCGGTATTGGGCTATCGTGATGGTCCGTTGGGGGCCGTCCCACTCGGCCGCCAGACCGCCAGTGCCAGACCAGCCTGAAACCGGCCCTGTGCCAGCCGATGACGGTCTCAGGCGCGCAGATGATCAGCGCAGCCCTCCAACCCGTCCCAGGTTCTCCTGAGCATCGCCCACAAGCACCGGTCCCAGGCATGGAGAATGGGTCTGCGCACCTGTCGTCTGAGGACCCCGAGTTGGTGCCGGAGGACCAGGACCTCCAAGGCGAGCAGGTGCTTGGAACGGAACCACGCCAGCAAGTAGTCGAGCAGTGCGCAGACAACGGTAAACATGTCTCAAGACGATGAAGACAAACCGCGCAACATCAACAACTTCCTCCCATGACGGAGGTTCTGTCACCCACAGGTCATGTCCCAGGCCTTCTTGAGAAAGGAAACCGGGCTACGACAAGCCGCACGCCTCGCCGCGCAGACCCTTACTTAAGATACGGACGCGTCAACTGCGTCCAAAGCCGGTAGCCCTCCGCATTGAGGTGAAGCTTGTCGGCCATGAACAACTCCGGACGCGGCTGGCCGTCCGTCCCGAGCATCGGGGTGAAGATGTCGACAAATGACAGCCTGGGGTGGGCCCGTGTGGCCTCACGGACGCGTTCGTTGGCGGCGCGGGCCTTCTCGATGAGAGCCTGGCGCGCCGGACTTGGTTTGATCGCAATGAACGTGATCCAGCACCGGGGCAGGCGTTCGTGCACCCGGCGGACGAACGTCTTGAAATCGGCTTCGATCTGCTCGGGCGTCCTTTCCGCCGCAAGGTCATTGTCGCCCGCGTAGAGCACAATCTGCCGCGGACGGTACGGCGTCACGATCCGATCGACGAACGCCACGGAGTCCGCCACCTGCGAGCCGCCAAAACCTCGATTGATGACCGGCCATTCGGGAAAATCCTCGGCCAGGGTCTTCCAAAGCCGGATCGACGAACTTCCGACGAAGAGAATCGCGTTCGACGGTGGCGCATTGGTGCGGTCGGATGCCTCGAACGCTTGAATGTCGTTTTCCCAGCGCGAATGGGAATCGGCTGCACTCGCTTCGAGCACGGCCGCCAAGCCCATCGGCAAACACACCGACA
>DAOOQY010000865.1:0-2446 GCA_035389025.1 Verrucomicrobiota bacterium | reverse complement strand
ACCTGCCTCGACGACGAGATCGGCAGAGTCGTCGCGGCGCTGGACCAGACAGGGCTGCGCGACAACACGCTGATCCTGTTCCACAGCGACAACGGCGGCACCCGCAACGCGATGTTCGCCGGCCAGATGACCGATCTGTCCAGGACGGTGCTGCCCTGCGACAACGGACCCTATCGCGACGGCAAGGGATCGCTCTTCGAAGGCGGCAGCCGCGTGGCCGCTTGCGCCAACTGGCCGGGCAGGATCAAGCCGCAGACCGTGAACGCCATCATCCACGCCGTGGACCTCTATCCCACCTTCGCCGCGCTGGCCGGCGCCTCCACGGCCAAGTGCAAGCCGCTCGATGGCGTGAACGTCTGGAGCGCAATGGCCGAGGGCCAAGCCTCCCCGCGCACCGAGGTCATCTACAGCGTCGAGCCATTCCGCGGAGCTGTGCGGCAGGGTGATTGGAAACTCATCTGGCGCTCGTTGATCCCCACGAGCGTTGAGCTCTACAACCTCGCCAGTGATCCCCTCGAGCAGAACAACCTCTCCGCCGCGCATCCCGACAAGGTAGCCGCGATGCAGGAGCGCCTGAACGCGCTGGGCCGCGAAGCCGCCCGGCCGCTCGCGCTGATCTACGTGGCGAGCGTGGGCCTGGCCCACGGCAAGCCGCTCATCGCCACCCAGGGCGCCCGCCCGACCGCCCCAGTCGAACCGGACGGGCACGCGATCACCGACGAAGGCGTCGGTCTGCACGACGATTTTGACAACCCCAAGTCACAACACCCCCGCGACCAACGATGAAACGTACTTGCCTCACCGCATTGCTCCTCACCGCCATCCTCCTGCCGCCCGCCGCCCGCGCGGATGAGGAGAAGCAGAAGTTGACCCTCGAGAGCTCGGTCTACCTGCTCGCCGCAGGCATGTCCGGCGACGTGACGATCAAAGGCATCACGGCCGACCTCGATGTTGGCTTCGGCGACATGATGGAAAGTCTGGAGTTGGGCACGATGGGCACGGTGCGTGTCGGTTACGGCCGTTGGGCCTTAACAACAGATGTCATCTTCATGGCGCTGGGTGCGTCGAAGGGCGGATTCAGCGGCGACATTGACCAGTGGATCGTCGAGCCGTCCGTCAGTTACCGGGTGTGCCGGTACTTCGAGCCGCTCGTCGGCGTGCGCTACAACAGCATTCGCGGCGAGATCCGCGGGCCGACGGGGCGCAATCCGACCGGCAGGCAGGACTGGTTCGAGCCGTTCGTCGGTGCAATCCTCACGCTGCCATTGGGGGAGAAGTTCAGTCTGAACGTGCGCGGCGATGCGGGCGGTTTTGGCGTGGGCACGGAACTGAGCTGGCAGGCGTTCCCGCATGTGAATTGTGACATCTCCCGGCGGTGCTCGCTCCAGGCCGGCTACCGCTGGGTGTCCACTGATTACGACACGGGCAGTGGCGCGAACCGCTTCGCCTACGATGTGCTCAGCCAGGGCCCGCAGGTCGGCCTGACGTTCAAGTTCAACTGAAGCCCCTGCTCATCCCGATCCCATGCTCGGATCGCTCCCCTGGACTGTTCAGGATCGATCCTCACTGCGTGCAGGGGTTCTGTGGCGGGAATGTTGACCGACGCGGAGGGAGCGCTACTGTCGATCCAGTTGCGGCATGTGGCATCACTCGTGGATTTCGACCGTATCGCCGTCCCGGAGGACCTCGGTCTTGTGGACCTGCTGGCCTGCGAAACGGGTGTGGCCCCAGAGCCGGGCAAACTTCATCGTGTCGGGCAGGCTGCGGTGGATGTGACCGGCCAACTCGGCGACGGTCGAGCCGGCGGGCAGCGTGAACGGGCGACCGAGATCGGGTGGATGTCCGGGATGTTTGGCATAGACCCGAATCATCGCCAGAAGATCCCAAAGGCGCCCAAACCACGCATCGAGTCCCTGACCGGTCTGCGCGCTGACCGGCACCAACTCGATCGTCGCAGCGTACAACTCGCGCGCCGCCTGGACATCTTCCGCACGCGCGGCATCGATCTTGTTGACCACGACAAGGCCCGAACGCTGGTTGGATTCGTGTGGGTCGATGACATTGCGGGGCACGCTGCGCACCACCAGCCCGCGTTCGTGGAGTTGAGCCATGGACGACTCGACCTGGTCGGGCACGGAGTCGGCGGCATCGACGACCAGGCAGATGATGTCGGCGTTGCGCAGGGTCCCTAACAAGCCCGCGGGCAGGTGATCGGGCGTATACGCAGGCGTGTCGATCAGTTCGATCGGCACGCCCTCACGAATCCACATGCCCGGCTGCGGCACCGTGGTGGTGAAGGGGTAATCGGCCACGCGCGCCGGGGCGTGGGTGGTTGCGGCGAGCAGCGCGCTCTTGCCCGTGTTCGGCGGCCCGGCCAGGGCCGCCTGGCCCGCGCCGCTCTTGGGGATGTGGAACGGGTCGGGCCCCTTGGACTGGCTGGCGGCGG
>DAOOQY010000864.1:0-2447 GCA_035389025.1 Verrucomicrobiota bacterium | reverse complement strand
GGGTGGGTCCATTCTCATGAGCGCAGGTGGGTCAATTCTCGTGAGCGCCAACGTCGTTATGGAGGAAATTGTCAAAGGCGGTCAGCAGGAACGTACGGAACCGCCCCCGTTCCCGGTCAGCTTGGGCCAGGTGTTTGCCGGCCAATAGCGCGGCGAAAAAACCCTGGGTCAAGTCCTGCGCGTCCTGGGGTTGGCAGCCGCGCCGCCGGACGTAGGCGTACAGCGGATACCAATACGTGCGGCACAATTGCTCCAAGGCGGCGGCCGCTTGCGGTTCAGCGACCTGTCCCCCTGCTGCCACGACGACGCTCCAATGGGTCGTCGCGAACAGCCCGGCGACCTTCGCCGAAGGTTCGACACCATCGCTGAGGCTGTTCATAGCGGCACCCTAAGCGGTTCGGGCCAGAATTGAAAGCACGTGTTGACGAGCCCGTCATCGTCGCAAAGTGAACACACCACGTCACGAGCCACAGCGCCGCTTCGCAGCCAAGTGGTTTGCCGCCTGCCCCTTCGCGCCCGTGCGCAGACCTCCCAGTTCCCGGCTGATGATCGGCGCGATCTCCACGCCGCGCCACCCTCACGGAGCGCCCATCGACGCCGCGAACATCAGACTTGAACCCGACCGTTCGTTACAGCCTCGGGCCCGCTCTGGACCCCTCGCATGCCAGCCCGGAGCAGCGGCCGGCTGTTCGGGCAGATCGCCGAGACCGCGGCGCGAGAGCCTTCCCCGAGGGAAATCAGAAGGATGGACTCTCAGAACGCCTTGCCGACACTTGACGACAAACAACCCCGCGAAGTGCTGCCGCAACGTGCCACAAGGCGAAAATCGCCAACACGCGTTTTACCCCTGTAAACATTGATCTTCTTGACTGTTTGACCGATCTGAGAAGAAGTTGAGGATTGTCTGTGCGGAACAGACCGCAATCAGCAGAATCAATGGATTCGAGGTGAATGTGGACTTGATTCGTGCATCTTTGAGGTTCAATGTCCAACGTTCGTTTTCTTCCCGCTTCCCGGCCTCCGCCCTCCGGTTTCAGAATTGGTCCTTCATCCTTTTGCCTCCCCCTCCCCCGTCCGACCTCCGTCGTTCGACGTTCGAGGTCCGATGTTGGATATTCGATGTTCAGGTCCCGTATCTCTTCACCAGTTCCACCCCCACCTTTGCTAGCCTGGCTCGCAAAGCCTCCGGCCTTACGACCGTTCCGTGCCCTCCCATGCTCAACACCCACTTCTCCACCTCCTCCAGGCTGTTCAGCCGCAACTTCACCCGCAGCCGGCCTTCGCCTAGTTCGATCAACTCTTGGCTGGAATGCAACCCTCCGGCAACTTCGCCAACGCATGGTCCAACGCCCGCACGCAGCCGATCGCCTCCAGGCTGTCTCCCACCTGCCAGCCCACAATCCTGCGCGAATAGAAAAAGCCATACACGAAGATCAGCGCCACCAGGAAAAAGAACCCCGCCCATTGCATGACCGCTTTCCGGCGGCTGCATTTACTTTTGCTCGCCTGAGACAAGTAGGACGCCGTGGCAGGAGCGGAGCGGAACCGAGCAGGATCCATCCGGCAGTATTCTCACGGGGACGGGACCGTCGCCCCCGTAAGCCTTGGGGCCCGGCGCGCGGAAGATGACTTCGAACGAAGCTGGCTTCGCATCCTCGGGGTTGTCCGCCGCCGTTACGAAGAGCGCTCGCGCCGTGCAGGCGCGGTCGCGCGCGGACATCTCACCCACGAGGAGCGGCGCGCCGTTCGAGGCGCGCACACCCTTGAAGAAGCCAGCGTCAAGCCCGTCGGGGAAGGATACCGGCTCCTTCGGGTTGCGCGACGACCCGCTCGGGAAGCTGACGAAGTGCGTGGCCGTGGACCTGAACTTCATGTACTCGGGCCCGAGGCGTTTGAGTTCGGCGTTGACCTTCTTCAGCTTCGCATACTGCGCCGTCGGCACGCCCGCGGCGTCGAGCACATTGTTCGTCCACCAGCCCTTGCTCCAGCATGCCCAGGTGATCGCCTCCGCGCCGAAGCTCATGGCGGCGCAGGCCTGGAACCGCAGGCGGTTCTCGCTCGTGGGCGGCTGGCCCTCGCGCGAGTTCACCTGCGGAATGTACCAGAATCCACGTCCGGTGCGGCGGCAGGCATCCGCCACCAGGATAAAGTTGTCGTAGCACTTCGAGAGGAACCTGTCTACGCCCGCGGGCTCGACGTAGGGATAGAAGTCGTACGAGATGTAATCCAGCGACACGTGGCGGCAGTACTCTGCCACGTGCTCCGCGTAGGTCGTAGTGCCGAGCTGGTTGACAGTCTCCTTGCCCGTGTTCTGGGTCACGCTCGCGTAGTTCGGATAGAGGTTCAGGTAGAGGGGCACGCCTGGCAGTTCGCGGTTCAATTGGCGCACGACCTCGCCGACATGGCCCTGGTGCGTGAGGTAGTGCATGCGTTCGAGTTCTGGCGCG
>DAOOQY010000863.1:0-2462 GCA_035389025.1 Verrucomicrobiota bacterium | reverse complement strand
CCGATGTGAGCAACGACTCGCGGAGGTTCCAGTGCACGACCACGTTGGTGGCCAGGAGGATGAGGTTGAGGCCGGCGTAATAGGGTGAGTTGGCGCCTTCGTTGACGGAGATCATGGCCGAAATGAACAGGGCGGGAAGAAGGGCAATCAGCCAGCTTGCGGGTCGAATCCACTGCCGTCCCAGTTCCGTGTAATGGAGGGCGAGCAAACCACCCACCAGCATGGAGCAAACCAGGCGCGCCGCCATGAAGATCAGGGCCTCCTCCGGATACAGCCAGAGGTCCAGGAGAAAGCCAGCCGGCATCAAGATGATCACCAACAGGCACGCCACCTTGCCCAGGCGGATTCGGTCGGCCATGTCCCTCGTATCGAAGTCCATCGGCGCACTCGGATCGGGCCGAGCCGGAACGTCAGTCGCGTTCGGGGCGGCGGACTTCGAGGTAGATGTTGACACCGGTGGCATCGGCTTTGGTGGTTATGCAATCGGGCCGGGCGGCTGTCGGGTGCAACGTGCGCATCACGCTTTCATCGCGATAATTCAAATGCCATTCCAACAAATACTCCATCCCATGGCGGTTTGGATTCGAGGGATCGACGTTGGTGCTGATCAAGAGCCCGCCTGGCGCCAGCATCTGGTAGAAGTACTGCATGAGCCTCTGGCAGATGCGGTCCGACAAATAGTCGAAAAGCCCCGCGCAGTAGACCAGATCGTATTGGGCGGCGGGCGCGTCGCCCCGGGCGGACTGCTTCAGGACCTGGTGAACGGACTGTTGGACGAATTGGAAGTCGGTGCTGCGCCTGGTCTGGGACTTGAGCTCCGCAAGCCGGTGGCGCGTGAAGGCCAGGGTGTCCTCATTGAAATCGACCAGGGTGAACTCGGCGGCATCCGAGAGCGATTGGGTCTCGAGGAACCGCTGCACCTCCGCGGCGGGGCCGCAGCCGAGGTTGAAAATCCGGGCGCGACGCCCCGCGCCGGCGACTCTCTGGACCTCGCGGACAAGGGTCTGAATCAGGTACTCGATGCGATTCCGGTGGGCTGCGGCGGGCGCCTGCATGAGGAACCAGTAATTCACCGACTTGGCGAACAGGGACGCGCCTTCGAAGGGGTCGCTGAGGATCATGTTGACCATCTCGTAATCCCCGGCGTAACCCAGCGGCTTCTGGAAGGTCCGATGCGGGAACGGGGCGCAGAGGACCAGGGGATGCAGTTGTCGGCGCGCGTAGGTGCGATGGATCGGGTGATGGTCAGGTGCGATGGATTTCGCGAGTTCCTCGAACCGGCTGAACAGATCGTTGATCGGGTCGAGCACAGTGCCGCTGAGCCGGCCCATCACCTCCCGCTCCATCTTCTCGACCTCGTGGGATGGATGTGACCGGAGGCCCAACTCGACCTGATCGAGCCACCGGCGGAGGTCTGCAAGGAACGTCTCCATGTCGGCGACCGCCGCCTTGAAAGCCGGAGAGACGGTTTGAATCTTGCTCCAGTCGGTCAGGAATGCGGCGAACTCGCGGCGAAGCCATTCCGGGTCAGCCAGTGGCGAGAGGGCCTCGACATCGAGCCAGTCCGACTCGAGGCTGACCTCGCAGATCACCATGATGCTGGCGTTGACCAGTTTGCTGACGACGGCGCGTCCGGCGTAGACAATTCGCTCGCCGATCGTGATGCGGAAATCGCTCAAGACCTCGGAGAGTTGGAGGATGCTGTAGGGATTGTAGACCTCGAAAACCGCCTCGTATCGGCTCAGGCGCAGGGGCGTCGCCCGGATTTCCACGCCCTGGCTGTTTCGACACGTGATCAAGGTGTCCCGGCCCCGGGTGCCGCCCGGGTTGAGCCGGTCCGCATTCGAACCCGCTGGCGGGGACGCTTGGGTCGGCCCGGCAACCGCGATCGAGTTCTCAACTGCCGCCGGCTGGGGGGAGAGGCGGTCCACACTCATAAACGTCGACTTCGCACATTCCAGAGACTGGGGGCATGATAAAGGAGAGTCACGGTCAATAGCTAGTCTGTTCTACGCAGTCCGATCGGGGAGGGCACTGAGGGCTTGCACGATTTGGGGCCTGCGGCGATACATGGGGTGTGGGCATGCTTGGGAGCGCATTGCAGGCTGAACAGGTTCTCACGGTGCACTCTGGCATCCAAGAGGCATCCGTGGGCCTGCGCACCGAATCGGGGCTGGAACAGGCCTCGGCGGCGCGCATTGCCAAGCTCGAGGCGATGGTGCGGGAACGCGACGAGTTGTTGCGCCTGCTCAGCGTCCACGCGCCCGTCGGTTTTTTCCAGACTGACGGCGCCGGCCGCTTGATCCGCACCAACGCGCGATGGCGCGAGATTGCGCGTCTGAGCCACATTGCGGCACCGCGCGGCGTGTGGTGGCAGATGGTGGATCCGGGGGATCGCGAGCGGGTTATTGCCGCCTGGGAGGCCGCGGTGCGACACGGGTGCGAGTTTCGGGACGAATTTC
>DAOOQY010000862.1:0-2464 GCA_035389025.1 Verrucomicrobiota bacterium | reverse complement strand
CCCGCGCGCGAGGACGGCAGTCCGGGCTTCACTCACCAGTATCTCAACTTCGCCATACTCGATCAAGCCCTCGGGCCCAATTCTCAGCCGCCGGCCCGACTGGCCATCTGCGTGACCTACTACGACGACCCGGCGCTCGTCGGTGCCAACTTCAAGCCGGATGTCTACCAAACCGTGCGCAACGGCGTTCTGACGCTTGCCTTCCCGGACAACAGTTACCTCGTGACCCTCGAAGGCACGGACACCTGGCGGACGGCGTATTGGGAAATCCCGGACATGAAGTTCAACGGGGTGAACCAGGGCCCGCAGGCGGCTGCCCGGTTGACGGTTTCGGGCAAGGTCTTCTTTACGTCGGTGAAGTACGCCGTGATCCGGCCTTGCGGCCCGAATGCGGGGGTCAACCTGCTCGAAAGCTGCAAGCCCGTGCTCGATGTCCCGCTGGCCATCGAACGGGTCGGGACCGATGTCACGCTGAGTTGGCCGGCCGCGGCGACGGGGTTTGCGGTGCAGGGCGCCTCGAGCCTGGCGGCTCCCGATTGGGCCGTGGTGAACGCCACGGTCGAGGTGATCGGTGACCGCAACGTGGTGACGCTCCCGGCCAGTGGGGCGGCCATGTTCCTCCGGTTGGTCAAGTAAAGGCTTTGCATCCGGTTTCCGTGGGCTCAGCATTGCCGGATGAATGTGCCTTCACTCGCACAGTTCCCGGTGTATCGCCCGCGTCGTCTGCGCCAGTCGGCCGTCTTGAGGCGGCTGGCGCAGGAAACCACTCTCGATGTCCATCGCCTGGTTCTCCCCCTCTTCGTCCGGCCCGGTCGGCGGGTGCGGAATCCGATCGGAGCGATGCCCGGGGTTTTCCAGCTTTCGGCTGACGAGTTGGTGAAGGAGGCCGCGACGGCTCACGAGTTGGGCGTGCCGGCGGTGCTTCTGTTTGGCATCCCGGCGCGCAAGGACGCCCGCGCTTCGGAGGCCTATGCGTCAAAGGGGATCGTGCAGTCGACCGTGCGTCTTCTCAAACGCGAACTGCCGTCGCTCCTGGTGATCACTGACGTCTGTCTGTGCGACTACATGAGTCACGGGCATTGCGGTTTGGTGGAAACGGGCGGGCGGCATGCAGGCCGAATTCGGAACGATCCGACCCTGGCGCTTTTGGCGCGGGCGGCGGTGAGCCATGCGGACGCCGGCGCCGATATTGTCGCTCCCAGCGACATGATGGACGGGCGCGTGCGGGCGATTCGAGCGGCGCTCGATGGGGCGGGATTTAGCGACACGCCGATCATGGCCTACGCGGCGAAGTATGCCTCGGCTTTCTATGGGCCGTTCCGTGAGGCGGCGGAATCGGCTCCGAAGTTTGGCGACCGGCGCAGTTACCAGATGAACCCGGCCAACGCGCTCGAGGCGTTGCGCGAGGTGTCTCTGGACATCCAGGAGGGGGCCGACATCGTGATGGTGAAGCCCGCGTTGGCGTATCTCGATGTGCTTTACCGCGTCAAGACGACGTTTGGATACCCCACCGCGGCCTACGCCGTCAGCGGCGAGTACGCGATGATCAAAGCGGCGGCGGCCAATGGTTGGCTTGCGGAGAAGGCGGTGACGATCGAGAGCCTGCTCGCCCTGCGCCGCGCGGGCGCGGACATCCTGATCACCTACTCAGCGCCGGATTTGGCCCGGTGGCACCGGGACGGCGACATCTGATGGGGCCTAAAGCTGCACGACGAGGAACACGATGAAGCCGATGATCAGCACCACAAGAGCGATCCCCACGTAGAGAAACAGCGTGTTGGCTCCGGCGCTCTTCTTGGCGAAGGGAGAGCCGACCTGGCGCCCGCCTTGTTCGAGTTCGGTCAGTTTGACTCCACCCGGGAGCAGTTGGGTATGGTCTTGCTGTCGCTTGGCGGGAGACGGTGGGGTGCCGTCATCGAGGCGGATATCGACCGACCCGAGGCGCATGACCTGGCCAGGTTTAAGGACGGACTCCTTGATGGGCTGGCCGTTGATGAATGTGCCGTTGGTCGAGTTGAGATCCCTGACCACCACCTCATGGCCGCGCACCAGAATCTCGCAGTGGTGGCTCGAAATGGATGGCTCGGCGATCTGAAAGGCGTTGTCCTCCATCCGCCCGACAGTGGTCCGTTCCCCCTTCAACTCGAAAGAGGTGCCCGCGAACCCTTCTGTGAGGACGACAAGCTTGGCCATAGGTCGGAATGTCTGGACCGATTATTCCGACAAGGCGATCCAAGTCAAACGGTTTCTGTATGAGCTTCGATCGTCGGCAAAACGAAAAGAGGCCGGGGCTCGCGCCCCGGCCTCGATGCGACTGCGTCCAAGCGCAGTGAATGCTACTTCTTGATGCGCCCGAACATGTACGGCACGCCAGCCTCCGGCGTGAACGTGTACGGGCTGGTGGCGGTCACATCCTGCCACGGTCCGAGGATGCTCGTCGCGGCTTGGAGTGTTCCGCCGTTGG
>DAOOQY010000861.1:0-2468 GCA_035389025.1 Verrucomicrobiota bacterium | reverse complement strand
AGGATCACCAAGACGATCCCGGTCGTCCACGGAGGGACGTTCAGGGTGGCATCGAGCGCGTCGGCGACCGAGTTGGCCTGAACCATGTTGCCGATGCCGAAGGCCGCCAGCGCTGTCAGCAAGGCGAAAGCGCTGCCCAGCCACGGCCAGCCAAGCCCTCTCTTGAGCACGTACATCGCCCCACCCCGCATCCCGCCGGAACTGTCCGATTCCCTGTAATGCAGCGCAACCACGATCTCCGAGTACTTGGTCGCCATGCCGAAAAGCCCCGACACCCACAGCCAAAACACCGCGCCCGGGCCGCCAATGGCGATGGCTGTCGCCACGCCGGCGATGTTGCCCACGCCGACTGTCGATGCCAGTGCGGTGGCCACGGCTTGAAAGGGACGGACGTCTCCTTTGCCGCCGCCGGGACGGGCAATCTTGCCAAGCACCTCGCGCAAGGCGAATCCCAGGCGACGAAACTGGACCGCGCCGGTCAGGACGGTGAGCAGGAGCCCGGTGCCCATCAACAGCACGATCATCGGCCAGCCCCAGACATAGCCGTTGAGGGTCGAGTTCAGGCGCTGCAGTGTCTCACTCATGATGCGGGCGGCACCTTAGCAGCGCGGACCAACTCGAGTCGATGAACAACCGCACCGCAGTGCATCTGGAGGTTGTCGGTGGGAATGGAGTCAGAATCCTTGACCCCTTCAACGCAGCACAGAAACTTGACTTGTCTCCAACACGTTTCAGCGGTCGAGGATTCTAGATGGCCGGGGTTTCTCCCGGCTGGTTGGTCGACAGCGCCCACACAGACAGCGATGGCGGCGAGCCCAGATTGGGCGGGAACGGCCGGGCCGGTCCGTCGAGATCCAGCACGAAGCGAAGGGCGGACACAACGGTCCGCGCATGTACCCTCCAGCCGGGTCGCCACGGCTTCTTCAGCGCCCGAGCCGCGGTTTCGAGGATGGCCGGTTGAATGGGAGCGGCATCTTTCGGATATCGTTCGTTGAAGTCCGTCGGCAGCCATGTCCAGAGAGCTACGGCGATGATGAGGAGCAGACTCGGGCGGACTCGATGGCGGGCAAGCGCGTGCTGAGAATCGTCAGGCCCCAAATTGAACAGGGACTTCATCATTTCCTTAATACCATCTCGGTCACGGTTCAGTTTCAACTTTCGACAGTCCCGCATTCGAATCGTTCGGACCGTTCGAGGATTTGCCGGCTTGAATCCGGCGCCCAAGAGGCCATCCTCCACCTATGAACTCCAAGCTGAATCGACGCCGTTTCATCGCCCGCACACCTTTGGCGGTCGCCAGTGTGGCAGTCGCCCGCCCGTCCTTGTCGGCATCCGCGTCAGGACAGACCGCGGCGACCACCTCCCGGCTGCCGACTGGGCGGATCGGGAAGCTGACGGTCAGCCGGCTCATTTCCGGTGGCAATCTGATCAGCGGATGGGCCCATGCGCGCGACCTGCACTACGTGGCCTCATTGATGCGGGCGTACAACACGGACGACAAGGTCCTGGACACACTCGAGAAGCTCGAACAGCACGGAGTCAACACGATCATCTCCGACCCGCGCAAGAAGCCGATGGACATTTTTGCCCGCTACTGGAAGGAGCGTGGCGGCAAGATGCAATGGATTGCCGAGGGGCATCCGGGAGTGGACGACTGGAAGACCAACATCAGGCAATCGATCGATTTCGGCGCCGCCGCGGTCTACGTGCAGGGGGTGATCGGTGACAGGTGGCTCAAGGAGGGGCGAATCGAGTTGCTCGGACAGTGTGTCGAGTTCATCAAAGGCTGCGGCGTCCCGGGCGGGATCGGGGCACACAAGCTCGGCGTGATTGTCGAGGCCGAAACACAGAAATTCGGCGCCGACTTCTACGTGAAGACCCTGCATCACGGCCAATACTGGTCGACTCGCCGCCCCGATCAAACACTCGATGTGATCGACAACCCGGCTGACAACTACTGGGAGACGGATGCCGACCAGACGGTCCGGTTCATGCAAGGAGTCGAGAAGCCGTGGATCGCGTTCAAAGTGCTCGCGGCCGGCGCGATCCGGCCCGAGTCCGGCTTCAAGTTCGCCCTCGAGAACGGCGCGGATTTCCTCTGCGTGGGCATGTTCGATTTCCAGGTCGAGGCCAATGCGAAGCTCATGAACACTCTCCTGGCGTCGAATGAAATCCAGAACCGGGCGCGCGCCTGGATGGCTTAGCCAAAGATGACACGCCACTGGTTTTGTCTTCCCTTGGTGTGGTGCGTCGCGCTGGGCCTTCGGGCGGGTGACACCCTTGCCGCGCCTTCGGTGGTCCGCGTCCAGGCGCGGGACGGCGGCTATTGTCTCGAACGCAACGGCGCTCCCTTCTTCATCAAAGGCGCCGTGGGCTCGTACCGGCTCGATCTGTTGGCCGCGGCGGGCGCCAATTCGGTTCGGACGCGTCCGCAGGGACTGGACGCGGCCCACAAGGCGGGCCTGGCC
>DAOOQY010000860.1:0-2469 GCA_035389025.1 Verrucomicrobiota bacterium | reverse complement strand
TCCGTCGCGATCCGTTCGCCATGACCCCGTTCATCGGGTACCACGCGGGCGACTACATCGCGCACTGGTTCCGGATGGGCGAGCGCCTGGGAGCCAAGGCGCCCGCCGTCTTCTTTGTGAACTGGTACCGCAGAGACCGCTCGGGCCGCTGGCTTTGGCCGGGCTTCGGCGAGAACAGCCGGGTCCTCAAATGGATGTGCGAGCGCGTCGAAGGCAAGGTCGACGCCCTCCGCACTCCGATCGGGTGGATGCCCAGAAACGGCGATCTCGACTTGAACGGCCTCAAAATCCGGTCGGAGGACTTCGCCGAACTGATGCGCGTGTCGGTCGAGCCGTTGACAAAGGACCTCTCGGATGCCGACCAGTACTTCGGCCAGTTCGGCGACAGGCTGCCCGCCAAGCTCAGAGTCGAACTCGACGCGGTGAGGCAAAGGCTGGCCGCCGCGGGGTGATCTTTCCTCTGGCAAGCACTCGATCCAATCACTCGTCGCGCACTTCGTCGCCGATGCGGGCCTCGCCACTCATGATGTCGCCGGCCATGAAACTGCCGTTGGGAGCGCCTGTCATTCGCACCGTGCCCACCGCCTGGTTTGTCCGGAACACCGTGAGACGCTGTTCGGAACGGGGCAGGGGATTGAATCCGAAATCGGCCACCACGAACATGGCCTGGGTGTTGACACCCGTCACTTTTCCGATGCTGCGCTCGATGACGGTCACGATCGGGTAGCGTGAGGGAGCCGGCCCGGGGGCGGGCCGGGTGGCCATGTTGACTGCTGTGGAGGGCGGCCGGTTCGTCTTCGATCGAGTGGTGTCCGAATGGGAAGGGCTGGCGGCGGTGTTGGTGACGGCTTCGATGGGCGGTTGGGGGCGATACGAAGGCGCGTTCGGGGCGCACCCCGTCAGCAGCAGGATCAGGCACCAGATTGTTGGGATTGTAGCCGGCAGGTTCATTTTTGGGTGCCGCGCGAGATGAATGGGCGGCTTTCGAGTTTCTGGCAAATGGCCGCCCAGCGGCAATCCCAATCGGCCCAACTGGACGCCCACTCTTCGCCGGCGCACCGCCTCCGTGCTGTCGGCAGGAGCGCCGCCGTGTCCGTGCAATGCCGTGCCGCCTCGGTCTCGTCGCCCCAGGCGACCAGGGTCTCGATCAGGTTCAGACGGTTCTCGACCGAGTCCGGGCAGCGCTGGACGGCTCGGCGGAGGTGGGCGCGCGCTTTGGACTTGCTCCCAAGGCTCAGCGGCCAACCGGGGGCGTCGCGGTAGAGGAGGCCCAGACAGCGATCGGGGCCCGCACGATCGAAGTCCGGCTCGAGGTCAAGGACTTCTTTGAACTGTTTCTCCATCTCAGACACCAAAGGGAGGGCTCCGAGAAGGCGGGTGCGGGCCAGTTGCCCGAGGTTCATGGCCAGGTAGTAGCGGGCGGGCGCCAGTCTGGGGTGTTGGCGCAGCACCGAGCGCGAGGCGGCAATTCCCTCCTGGGCGATGGCGGCGCGCTGGGTGTCGTTGGTGGCGAAGTCGGCCCAATCGTAGCAGGCGCGGGCAAAGTGCCAGGCGGCGGACGGATCGGCCGACTCGCGAGCGTAACGTTCGCCTGCGGCGCTGTAGAGACGCTCGGCGCGCGCACGGAACGCGGGGGTGTCGACCGCGCCTGTTCCGGACCCGATGCAGGCGAGCGCCCCAGCCAGGGAGAGAGCGGCCAGCCACTCGATGGACCTGCCCATTCGGAGGGCCGATCGCGCGTTTGCGGGAGCGGCCCTGGTGAGTGACGGTAATCGGCTCAAGGCTTGGACTCGCGGAAATCGTTCCCCCGGGAGTGGTTCAGGTGCGAACTGGCTGCTGGAGTTCGTGTTTGCCATCGGGACAGTCAGATTTATAGTGTCCGAGTGAAATTTAGCTGCAACCAGACGCTCTTTGCAACTTTGGTGGCGATCGTATTGCTCACCAGCGGTTGCGGAGGTCTGGCGCTCTCCCCCTCGATTTCTCCGCTCATGTTTCTGATTCCCGGTCTGGGACAGGCCCGACCGCAATCGGTTCCAGGCAGCCCGATGTCGGTCCCCTCCGAGCCGGCCGCACCCGCGCTGGCCCAGGCTTCGTAGCGCCATGCGCTTCCCGTTCGCGTTGTCGGCGAAGATCGCCGGGCACATCATCAAGCACAAGCTTCGGGGCACCCCGAAGTTCGCCATGGTCCTCCAACTCGAACCGCTCCACGCGTGCAACCTGTCCTGCACCGGGTGCGGACGGATTCGGGAGTACTCGACGAGTCTGAAGGACATGGTGCCGCTCGAGGCGTGCCTGGCGGCGGCCGCGGAGTGCGGGGCGCCGATGGTGAGCATCTGCGGGGGCGAACCGCTCATCTATCCACGGGTTGAAGCGCTCGTCGAGGGGTTGCTGGCGCAGGGCCGCATCGTTTACGTCTGCACCAATGGCGTGCTTATGCGCCGGAAGCTCCGCGACTACCTGGCACACACG
>DAOOQY010000859.1:0-2469 GCA_035389025.1 Verrucomicrobiota bacterium | reverse complement strand
GCCTGCCCAACATGTACCGCCGCTATGTGCACCTGTTCGTCAACGGCGTTCGACGCGGCACCATCTACGACGATGTCCAGCAGCCGGGCGGCGACACCACCGAGGAGTGGTTCCCTGGCGACGACCGCGGCGACCTCTACAAGACCGATTGCTGGAACGAGTTCGACAACGCCGGCTACCGCATCGATCCGTGCATCCTCAACACCCTCGAAACGTTTACCCTGCCCGACGGACGCGCAAACACGGCCCGTTACCGCTGGAATTGGCGCCCGCGCGCTGTGCGCGGGTCCGCGAACGACTTCGCGCCGATCTTCGCCCTGGTCGATGCGCTCAACGCCACCAACGACTACCTCGGACGCGTCGAGGCGATTGTGGATGTGGATCACTGGATGCTGACCTTCGCCATGAACGACCTGGCGTCGTTCTGGGATGCGTTCGGCAATCCCAACGCCAAGAACACCTTCCTCTACAAGCCCGAACGCGATTCCTGGAAACTGATGTGCTGGGACTTCGATGTCGGCCTCGGCGTGTTCAACGACCCGCCCGACGCGCCGCTGTTCGACGTGGGCGACCCGGCCATCCAGCGCATGTACCAGACACCTGCCTTCGTCCGGCGCTATTGGGCCGGCCTGCACGAGGCCATGCAGACGTTTTTCCGGGCCAGCGCCATCGACCCCATCCTCGATGCCAAGTACGACGCGTTCCGCGCCAACAATGTCGCCCTCGCCAGCCCCGGCGCGATCAAGTCCTGGATTCGCCAGCGCCGCGCGTACCTCGAAGCCCAGTTGAAAACCGTCGAGGCCGCTTTTGCCATCACGACCAATAACGGCAACGACCACACCACGCCTCAAACCGTCGTCTCCCTCAGCGGCACCGCCCCGGTCTGGGTCCGCACGATCACGGTCAACGGTGTCCCCTACCCCCTGACATGGTTCTCACCCACCCGCTGGAGCCTCAGGCTGGCCCTGCAACCGGGCGCCAACGCCATCGAGGTGCGGGGACTCGACCGTGCCGGACAACCCGTCGCGGACGCCGCTGACACGATTCGGATCGAGTGTTCGAGCCCAAACACGCCGCCCCCCACCCTCCTCATCAACGAATGGATGGCCTCGAACCAGGGCGCCGTGGCCGATCCCGCGGACGGCGCGTTCGATGACTGGTTCGAAATCCACAATCCAAGCCCCATCCCGATCTCGATCGCCGGATTCTGGCTCAGCGACGATCCGGCGGCACCGTCTCTGTTCGTCGTTCCGCAGGGCTTCCACATCCCGGCACACGGTTGCCTCCTCGTCTGGGCCGACGGGCAGCCCGAACAGTCACGCCCTGATGGCGACCTGCACGTGAACTTCCGACTCGACCAACTGGGAGAACGCATCCTTCTTGCGGACGCCACGGGCCGGCCCATCGATCAGGTGCTATTCGTCGCGCAGGAGACCGACCGAAGCGAGGGGCGCTGGCCCGACGCCGCCCCGCACCCCTTTTACCGGATGTCCCCGCCCACACCGGGCGCGCCGAACAGCGTCGCGTCCACCGAGTGGCCGGAGATTCGGATTGACGATGTGCGCTGGAATCCCGCCACAGGCGTGACACTGACCTGGGAGGCTTTGCCTGGGCGCACCTATCGCGTGCGGTATTGCGAGGATTTGGGGAACGGTACATGGACCGAACTGCCGATTGAAGTCCAAGCCCAGAATGCGACCGCCAGCCTGACCGACCCCACCGTCGAGGGCCCGGGCCGGCGTTATTATCAGGTCGTCTTGAGAACCGGGGTCAGCCCTTAAGTTAGAAGTTTTGATTCCTGCTCGACACACGCTCGATTACACTGAAACTCAGCGCGCGGATGAAAATGCGGTTTGACGCACGCAGCCCGAATCGACCTATGAACCTCTGTCAGTTTTCTTTTCCCACCCCCACGCTCTTCGGCCCGGGCGCTCTGCGGGAACTTCCGGTCCGGCTCGAACGGCTCGGCATCCGGCGTCCGCTGGTCGTCACCGATGCCGGCCTCACCAGCACCGACGCCTATCGGCGCCTGGCCGATGTCCTCGACCCCACGATCGAGGGCCGGCGCTGGTTCCTCTACTCCGGCGTCCATCCCAATCCGATCGAGAGCGACGTCATCGAGCCCGCCGCCCTGTTCCGCCAACACGGCTGTGACGCCGTGATCGCGATCGGCGGTGGGAGCCCGCTCGACGCGGGCAAGGCTGCCCGTCTCCTGGTCAAGAGACCCGGCGCGAGCCTGGCGCGTTTCTACGACGAACCCGACTGGTCGAATCTCGCCCCGTTCATTGCCATCCCAACCACCGCCGGCACAGGCAGTGAAGTGGGACGCAGCTCGGTGATCACGCTCGAATCGACGCACCGCAAGTCCGTTCTGTTCCACCCCGAACTGCTGGCCAAACTGGTCATTCTCGATCCGGACCTGACCGTCGGCTTGCCGCCCCGGCTCACCGCGGCGACCGGGGCCGATGT
>DAOOQY010000858.1:0-2471 GCA_035389025.1 Verrucomicrobiota bacterium | reverse complement strand
CCTTAGCCCGGATATTTCATAAGGCTTCGCGGGGTCTCATATCCGGGCTCTGGCAAAACCGCGCCCGGAAAGGGAATCCAGAGCCGCCTGTCAGTTCCGAAAGCGTCCCGCTATAAGAACAGTGTGTTCATTTCTCTGCCTCTGGAACCTGGCGCGGTTTTGCTCTTCTAACCCGCATAGCAGACATCTTGCGAAATCTGACCGCCCTGTGCACTGACGGGGTGTGAAATATGCGGGCTAGCCGGTTACGGTTCCTCGCGAAGCGCGTGAAACAGCCGGCTAATCCAGCACCGGGTCCGAGCCGTCGATCATCTTGACCTTGTTGTGTTGGAAATACTCCTTGGTCAGGGCTTTGACCATTCGAGCGCGCTGGTCGTAGAGGCGTCGGTGCTTGCGCCGGGGATGTGTGGCCAGCGCGTAATGCGTGAGGATCGGCATGGCCAGGGTTGTGTCGGTGTAGCACACGACGGCATCGGGCAGGCTTGCCGGGTCGACTTTGCCCCAGCTCACGGCTTCGCTCGGGGTTGCGCCGCTGAGGCCGCCGGTGTCGGGCCGCGCGTCGGTGACCTGGAGGAAGTAGTCCTGGCCGAATTCTTTGATGCGGAGGACCTCCTGGATTTGGGGTTCGGTCTGGAGCATGAAGTTCTTCGGGCTGCCGCCTCCCCAGAGGACGACGGCGCTCTTGCCGCCGCTGCGTTTGGCAGCAAGCACGAAAGCCGTTGTCTCATTGACATCGATCGAGGGATTGACGCGCAGCTTGTTGCCGCGCAGTTCGACGCCGGCCACGTTCATCCCGATGGTCGAGTCTCCCGGAGACGACGTGTAGCAGGGCACGCCCGCGCGATAGGCGGCGGCCAGGACCGAGACGTTCTTGAGGCCGTTCTTGCGCTCCCATTCGGCGCAGTATTTGCCCAGGAGATAGTGCAGTTCGGCCGTTCCCATTTCCCGTTGGAACTCGGGTTGGACAAGGATGTCGCGGAGGATGTCGTCCGTGGCCATGAGTGCGTCGGAGTAGGGGATGATGACGTCGTAGATGCGGACCAGGTCGTTCTCGCGCAGATCGGTGTCGTCGAATTTGAAGCTGCCGACGTGCACCGGGTAGTTCAGGGCGAAGTGCATGTCATGATACAGATTGGCGCCGGTGGCCACAATCCAATCGACGAACCCGGCATTGATCAGGGGAACGACGCAGGAGCAGCCCAGGCCGGCGGGAGTGAGCGCGCCGGACAACGTCATGCCAATGGTCACATCGGGTTCGAGCATCTTGTCTCTGAACAACTGGCAGCCTTCCTTGAGTCGGGCGCTGTTGTACGCCAGGAAGATGTCGTCCACAATCTGCGGGAGCTTCTCCTTCCCGCTCATGCCTTTGGGGAGGATGCGTTTGCCCGACATGTAGTTCGCCTTGTGCGGGCATTTCTTCTTCATCAGCCAATCGGGCGTCTCGGTCAAATCTTCGCGGTAGCGACGGTTCAGTCTTTTGGGTTTTGCCATAAATTCCAGTTGCTCGTCTCGTTATTGGAACCTGTAGAATACGGGCGCACGCCGGGAAGCCAACCTTTTTTCGCCAAGGTCATTTCGATGGACCGAGAGGGAGGCGGGAAGGTAGGCTGTGGCGGTGAACCTCCTCGTTTTCCTCGTGCTGCCGGGTGCGGCGGCGGGACTGGCGCTGTGGACGGGGCGTCTGCCTTTTAAACTGGCTGTGCCGGGTCTGTGCGCGCTGATCCTCATCGAGGCGATGCGCCGCAATGCCGCCCCCCGCCGCGCCGCGATCTGGGCTGTCGTCGCGGCATTTGGCATGTCCATGATCGGCGATTACTTCCTCTCGAGCCGGCGCGGGCACAGTCACTATTTCGAGGCCGGCATCGCGGCCTTTTTGGTGGCGCACCTCGGGTACTTGCGGTACTCGCTGGCTCACGGCAAGCTCGATTGGCGGGCGCTGGGGTTGTTGCTGACTATGTTTGTGGCGTACTTTGGGCTGGCGCTGGCGCCCGCGATCGAGAGCCGTGTCCTTTGGGACGCGGTTCTGGCGTACCTGACGGTCTCCTGCATCGGGTTGGCTGCCGCGGTTGGCCTCGATCAACCGGGTCCCATCAAGGGTCTTTACATCGCCGGCATCGGCCTGATTGTGTTTTCCGACACGCTGATATCGTTCAGCGAATTCCTGGGCTGGCGCGAACTCAACGCCTGGATTCTGCCCACGTACTACCTGGCGCACCTGTGCATTACAGCGGCAGTTCTTCTGGCGAGGCGCGCCTCACACCAAATCCAGTTCTCCTTTCCATGAGAAGTCCCCGTGTTGCCCCACCCTTCTCTCCCGCGCCTCGCTCCTGAAAGGGGTCGGTCCCGAATGGCAGTTGGTTCAGCCCTCGCAGACCTGCGGTATTTCCCAGCATAGGGACTGTTCTTGTAGTCGGGGTTTTGATGTTGGATTTCCTTGAACTGACTCCGGCGACGGGTCAGTAGGGGATAGG
>DAOOQY010000857.1:0-2477 GCA_035389025.1 Verrucomicrobiota bacterium | reverse complement strand
CGAGTCCTCGACAACTGGCTGGAGGCGTGCCACTTTGGCGTCCATGGCTCTGAACGAAAAACTCGAAGGGCTCCGTGCGGTGCTGCGCGGCTATGGCTCGTGCCTGGTCGCCTACTCCGGTGGAGTCGACTCGGTCCTTCTGGCCTACGTGGCGCGGCAGGTCTTGGGCGACTCGCTCCTTGCGGCGATTTGTGATTCTCCAAGTCTGCCCAGGCGCGACCTCGAGGAGGCGCTGTCGTTGGCGGCCCGGCTGGACATCCCGGTCCGCGTGGTCCAGACCGCCGAATTCGCGAATCCGGACTACCTTGCCAATTCGCGCGAGCGCTGCTATTTCTGCAAACACCTTGTGATGGGCGAGTTGTGTCAACTGGCCAGGCGGGAAGGGCTGGCGGTGGTCGCCTATGGTGAGAACGCCAGCGACGTCGGCGACCATCGTCCGGGGGTCCGCGCGGCGGATGAACTCGGTGTGCGGGCGCCTCTCAAGGACGCAGGATTGACCAAGGCCGACATTCGGGCGCTGTCGGCTCAGTTCGGTTTGCCCACGGCGGACAAGCCGGAGATGGCCTGTTTGAGTTCGCGGGTCCCATACGGGGAGGCCCTTTCGCCGGGCAAACTGCGGATGATCGAGGAGGCTGAGGCTGTGCTGCGGAATCTGGACTTCCACGACATCCGGGTGCGACACCATGAGTGGAAGGATGCAAACAACGGTTCGGTGCGGCACATGGCGCGCATCGAGCTCGGGCCGGGCGAATTGGGGCGTCTTGTGTCGGAGGGCCTGCACATCCGGGTGGCGCAAGCACTGCGGGCCCTCGGCTACGCCCATGTCACCCTGGACCTCGAGGGCTATCGGCGCGGCAGCCTGAACGAGTCTGTTTAGACGTAGAGAGCGCTCTGCAAGTCGCGCACCACGACGCTCATGAACGGATAGCGTTTGTCGGGCTCGCGTTCCAGGCAGCGCAGAATCGTGCGCTCGGCAACCACCGGAATGTCGGGATTCAAGGCCCGGGGCGGTGTGAAGTCGATGCTGCGGTCGAGTTGCCGGCGCAGGACCTCGTCGGGCGAATCGCCGGGGAACGGTTTCTGAAAAGTCAGCAGTTCGTACGCCGCGACGCCGAACGCGAAGATGTCGGCCCGATGGTCGACCGGCTCGCGCAGGAGTTGCTCGGGCGACATGTAGGCGGGGGTGCCGGGGTTCTTGGCGAGTTTCTTCGGAGACTCCGGGCGTGGGAGGGCCAGATCGAAGTCGATGAGCCGGACGCTTCCGTTGCGGGTGACCAGGACGTTTTCGGGTTTGAAATCCAGATGCATGTAGCGGCTCTCGTGCACGTGTTCGAGCGCGATGGCCATGTCGATCAGGATGTTCCCGATGTACTCCTGCAGGACCGGATCGCTTTGGGCCATCAGGAGCTTGAGATTGGCGCCCTCGACGTACTCCATGGCCAGGTAGAGGCAGCCGTCGTACTTCCCGTGGCTGCGATAGCCAATGACAAACTCGTGGTTGTGGATTTGTGACAGAATCTCACACCCGCGAACGAAGCGGCGTCGCGCCGTGAAGTTGTACCGATGAGTCGAGTGCAGACACCGAATGGCGCACGTCTGCTGGTCCTGATCCTGGGCCAGCCAGATGTCGGCCATGCCGCCGCTGTTGATCAGTTCGTGCAGGAAATACGGACCCAGCGGACCGGGTTGCCGATGCCCGTCGTCGTCGTCGTCGTGTCTTTTGCCGAAGCCAAACATGCCAAACCCGCCGATACTATGCCTCATGGCAATCTTCGTGCCAAGCCCAGCTTCGAGTCCGTTTCTCAGTGCGGCAATTTGCCGCCGGGTTTCGACACGGCCTTCCGAGCGTTTCCATACCAAAGCGGTGCTGAAGCACACGCACTCTCGCGCTCCGCGTGATCCTGGTTTCGGGCAGAGAATCCTCGATCCCTTCAACGCAGCACAGAAACTTGACCTGGCTACAAGACGTTTCATCGGTCAAGGATTCTGCCGGCTTTACGTTTTGTGCGCCTGTGCGACGATGGGCGGCGCCGATGCCGCAAGTCAGAGAACGTTCCGTGAGTTCAGAGTGCCCGCCCGCCGGTCCGATGCGCCGGCTGGTGTTTTCGAACTACGACTCGGTGGGCAATCCCTATTATGGCGGCGGCGGCGCCCGGGCCATCCACGAAATCGCGCGCCGGCTGACCGCATCTTATGACGTTCGCGTTGTCACGGGCCAATTCCCCGGCAATCGCGCCCGGATCGTGGACGGTGTGGCCTACGAGCCGATCGGCTTGCGCCGAGCGGGCCCTTACCTGGGACAGATTCTCTTTCAGGTGTGCCTTCCTTGGCGGGCGGCCCGAGGCGATTATGACCTTTGGGTCGAGAGCCTCACGCCTCCATTCTCGACGGCGTGCCTTCCGTGGTTCACCCGCAAGCCGGTTGCCGCCCTGACGCAGGTGCTGGCCGGGGCGGGGATGACACGCAAGTACAAATTG
>DAOOQY010000856.1:0-2483 GCA_035389025.1 Verrucomicrobiota bacterium | reverse complement strand
GCCGGACTTGACCTCGATCCAGCGGAAGAACTGCTGCGGGACGCCCCTTTGCGTCGGGATCTCCATTTCAACAATACCACTGGCGTTAGCCGTGCGGTCCGAGCCGGGCACATCCTGCCACGGACCGGTGATCATCGGAGCCGACTGCAGGCGACAAGGCTGCCCGGAAGCCGTTCGACGGCCGATCAGGATCGCATGCTGGTCCAAGACGACTGTTGGCCCGCGATCTGATCCCTCGCCCAAGCTGCCCGTTTCTGAACAGCGATCTGTTGCATCACCCACCGCAGGCGCCGTCGACGCATCAGAATCACGGGCGTTTCGAGCCGAAGCGAGCCCCACCCCGAACTGGGGCGCGTTGATCAGAAGCAATCGGGTAAACGGCGAAGTCAAGTTGAGCGTAACAATCTCACAGTCAATAATGCTCACCACCCTGTCTCGGGCAAAATCGTATGGAGACGTGATCGGTGCAGGTCTGATCGCAGTATTTCGGTTCGCGTACACAAGTTCCCGATCCAAAAAAGTGACCTGCGCCGAAGTGGGGAAATCCCCCGTTTCCCCGATCGCATTGCCAAAGTAGAACACGTCTGAATGGGCCAGATCGGTCGTGAGCGTCGCCTGGACTGTGACCTGCAGCCACTTCTTGGCGATGGAACCCGGGTCTGGCCAGTTGGGCCAGATCAGCGTGATCCGGTCCGAGCCGTCGATCCCAGCACCCTTACGGACCGTGATACTGGTCGGCAGGGAGGCCTGGGCCCAAGTCGTCGGATCGTTGTTGTTGCCCACCTTGAAGGCGAAATCGTCCACGGTCGGGGCGCCCGCCAGGCCGGCGATGTCGATCATGATGCCGTTGATGCCGCGGCTGTAACTGGTGTAATTGGCGAACGTCGCGGTCTGGCCCGGGAGCAACGCCTGCTTGTCCGAGGCAATCGCGCTGTCGTCCGACTCGTTGGCTGCGGCGTTGTTACCGTCCCACGCGGATTGGTTATAGAAGATGTGCCGCCCGACGACCTGGGCATCGGGGAGGTTGTTGATCTCGACGATAAACGACTGCTCGAGTGCGGCGCCACCGGAATCGGTTGTCCGGATGCGGATCGCGTAACTGCTCTGCTGTTCCCGGTCGAATGAGATCAGGGTCTGGACCTGGTCGCCGACGATCGTAAAAAACGCATTGCCGTCGGAACCGTCTCCGGGCACCAGGGAGTAACTGAACGGTTCGCCGGAGTCCGGGTCGGTTGTGCTCAGGATCCCGACCACCGTCCCGGGCGGTTGGTTCTCATCAATGGCAACCGAGTCGCCTGTGATCGAGTCCAGGCCGGACAGACCACTGTCACCCGTCGCAGGGCTGAGGGTGATGGCCGTGGGGCGGAGATTGACCGTCAGAGTGGCCAGGGCGCTGTACACAGAGGAGTATTCGTTGGCAACGATGACACCGAAGCAAGCGCCATCGTCGGCGGCTGTGACGGGGGGCGTCGTGTACGAAGCGGCTGTGGCGCCCTCGATACTCGAGTACATGCGATGCCATTGGTAGGTCAAGGGCTCTGTTCCGGTCGCAACCACGCTGAACGTCGCGAGTTGTCCTTCGTTGACCGTCTGGCTGACTGGTGGTTGGACAATCGTTGGCGGGATGAAGACGGTCAGCGTCGCGCCGGCGCTCGCGGTGCTGCCGGCCGCGTTGCTCACCACAACTGAAAACACAGCTCCATCGTCGTCCAAAGACACTGGCGAGTGGGTGTAGATGCGGCTGTTGGCGCCCGCGATGTTCACACCATTCCTTCGCCATTGATAGTTCAACTGTTCATCCGGGCTGACCATTGAAGCCACCACCTGAAAGCTGACTGCGGATTCAACCGCAACGGTGGCGCCGCACGGCTGGGTGATAATGCTCGGCGGCAGCATGACTCCCAGCCTGCCCGCCGCGCTGCTCGTGAGGGCTCCGGACTCGTTGCTGACGACCACGGTGAAGACCGCCCCGTTGTCGGCGGCAACGGCCGGCGGGGTGGTGTAGCTGGCGCTCGTGGCGCCGTCGATCTCGATCGAGTTCCTGAACCACTGGTATGTCAGCGGGGCGGAGCCAACGGCCGAGACGCCAAATGTTGCAGTCTCACCCAACTCGACAATTTGAGGCGCGGGTTGAGTCGTGATCGCCGGGGGTGTGTCGAGGACGGTCAAATCCGCCGCCGCGCTGGTCACGGCCCCATAGGCATTGCTCACACGCACCGTCAGGACCTTTCCGTTGTCGGCTGCGGTGGTCGGAGGGGTGACATAGATGGCGCTTGTGGCCCCGGTGATGTTGACGCCGTTCCTCCTCCATTGGTAGGTCATGGGGACGGCGCTCACGGCCGTCACCCTGAAGGTCGCGGTCTGGCCTGCGCCAACCGTCTGGTCCACAGGCTGGCGCGTGACAAGCGGCAGCGCCCCCTGCGCGGGAGGCACGACATAGACCAGGCCGATGTCGTCCCGAAATTCATCCGGACGTGTGTTGA
>DAOOQY010000855.1:0-2483 GCA_035389025.1 Verrucomicrobiota bacterium | reverse complement strand
TATCGGAAGCCGTGGTACGTGAAGCGCGGCTCGTAGATCACGTCGCCGTCGGCGCGCGGGATGTAACGATCGATCTGCGGGGCGCCGCGCAAGTTTGCCGTGTAAAGCGTGCCGTCGTCGTTGAGCATCTCGGCGTGGCGGATGGTGATGCCCTGGCCGGCCGAACCGCGGACGGCGATCCGGCACCAGCCGACCATGTTCTGGCCGAGGTCGAAGACGTGGACACCGGGACGAGGCTCGGTCTGAGCGATCGGGTGCAACTCCCGCACGACGCGGATGGGTTCATTGCGCTGCCAGACGAGTTGCACATCGCCCAGGCCGAAGACTCTCGCCGGGCGCCAATCACTGTCGTTGAATCCGGACTCGTCCCAGCCGTCCGACTCCTTGCGGGCGTCGTAGACTTCGCCGTCGTAGATGCCGGCCGAGCGGATGGGGCCATCGGTCGTACTGCGCCAGGACTCATCGGTCACGATTCGCTGCGTGCGGCCGTCGGCCAGATCGATTTCGAGTTGCAGGAGGAATCGCGGGTACGATCCATACGCGTTGCGGCCCACGGCCATAAGGCGGCCGGCGTACCAGCCCTCGGCCAAGGCGGCGGCCAGAGCGTTCGTGCCTGGCTGCAACAGATCGGTGACGTCGAAGACCTGGTACTGGATGCGTTTGCGGTAGCTGGTCCATTCGGGCATCAGCAACTGGTCGCCAACGCGTCGGCCGTTCAGGCGCAGTTCATAGAGGCCGCAGGCGGTGGCATAGGCGGTCGCGCGTTTGACCACGCCATCGAGTTGAAAGGACTTCCGGACCAGTGTGGCAGGCAGCGCACCAGGGGCGTCGCCCGGCTTCAAGGTCACCGTTGCCCCGTCTGTAAGGTTGGCCTTGGCCCAAGCCCCGGTTTCAATCGAGTCGAGCGCTGTGACGGACGCTCGCGCGGCAAGGTTGTCCTGGCCGCGCAAAACCTCGAACTCCGCCAGGGCCAGACCGTGCTGGCCGGCGTCCCGCTCGCGCAGTCGGGTGGCGGTCAGGCGGACATGGCGCGCCGTGGTCGCAGGGAAGCGGACGATCGCGGGGCTGGCGCCAGGGTTGGGCTCGTCGAGTCCGGTGCGGTCAACGAGAAGTCGAGCGTCGGAGAAATCGGCCTTTTGAGCCGCTTCGAGGCGCCAGCGCAGCGGGAACAGGAAGCCGGGCGTGTCGGGCTGCCAATCGTACGGCCGGGCGGGGAACAGGGCGATGGCGTCGAACTCGACGGGTTGGCGAAGGTCGAGGGCGATCCATTTGGTCGTGCTGGCATTGGTGGCCAGTTGGCTGTGGTAACCGTTGCGGGGCCCGTTCAACAGGATGTTCGTGAGGCTCACGGGGTCGGCAATCCAGCGGGCTTGCCAATCGGCCTTCTCGAGCAGGCCCATTGTCCAGGTGGATGCCGGGCTCCACCCGCAGGGCCGGCCCGCCCTGTCCCAGACCTGGACCTTCCACCAGACGCGCATGCGGGAGCGAAGGGGCTTTCCTTCGTACGCCACGTGCACCGTCCGATCCGAATCGACCCGGCCGCTGTCCCACAGATTCCCTTCGTCCCTCGACAGCATGTCCGGCGTCGAGGCGGCAAGGACCCGGTAGGCCGTCTGCTTCTGACCGCGCTCGTCGGAAGCCAGAGTCCAACTCAGGCGCGGCGACGCGACGTCGAGGCCGACCGGGTTCACGCGGTACTCACAGCGCAATCCACCCACGGCAAAGGTGGCGCTCGAGAGACTGGGCGCGGACAACACGCCCAGCGCGGCGATGGCGGCGAAGAGCCGAGTGAGCGGGCGTGTTCCGTGCAGCGACCTGATGTGTTTCATGGGTGTGGGGCGATCGCGGGGTTGGGTTGTTACGGTTGAGACTCTTGCCGGATACTTGCCGTGACCGATCTCCGATGCCAGCAAGAACTACACGCACAGATCGCCAGATCGCACGGGTGCGCTTCCATCGAAAGAGTGGGAAACGCGCCTGGAGGTGCTCCGGCTTTGCTCACGTTCTGGGCTGGGCCGCGAAGGAAGCGCGGTTCGCGATGCCGCGTGCGTCTGCGTGAGGAGATCGTCGAGAGCAGCAAAACCGTTCTCCCGACACCATTGACGGGATGCGGGTGTGTGTTACGGTTTCAGCAACTTAAGCCATGCTGCCTTACGCATCCGCTCCTGATTTGGCGGGCGGCCGGCTGGTTTGCCGGCAGCCGGGGAGGGGCGTCTTGGCCGCTGACCGAGAGGGGGACGGCTTCACGCTGATCGAGTTGCTGGTGGTGATTGCGATCATCGCCATCCTGGCCGGCCTCTTGATGCCGGCACTGGCGCGGGCCAAGGCGAAGTCGCACGTCGTGCACTGCGCCAATGCTCTGCATCAGATCGGGCTGGGGCTGACAATGTACGCCGACGACAACCGGTCGTGTCTGCCGCCGGTGCGGCGAACGGCGTCGTCCTTCACGACGTATTACATGCGGTTGAGCCATACCGAGCATG
>DAOOQY010000854.1:0-2486 GCA_035389025.1 Verrucomicrobiota bacterium | reverse complement strand
GAGGCTGAGGGCGCTGAAGATGGTTCTGGTTTTCATCTTGGATTTCATTTCGAATACTCGACTGGCTGCTCGTTGCAGTGGGAACTGGTGGGTTATTTCGGGAACAGGAAAGACAGTTGGAAGCGCAAGCCCCACTCGGGTGCGCCGCTGGGGCCTTCGGCGTAATAACGTCCGCCGAGTTGTAGGGAGATCGGCTGTTTGCCCACTTTCAACAACTGCTGCACGAACAGGTTGATGGGCACGGTCCATTGCTCGGCCTCCCAGTCATACGTGGACTCGGTATTCAGCCCAAGGCTGGTGAAGGTCTTGGTAGTGTAAGACGCGAACGGCTGGAGGAACGTCCGGTTCACATCCGCCCGGCCATCCTCGCCGGCAAAGGACCAGATGTGGTTGACCAAAGCGCCATAGGTCCAGTGCCCCTCCTGTTGCAAGACCACTGCGGTCGGGCCGGCGCCCCACTTCTCCTCGCCCAGCAGGTCGTCCGTGGCGGTCGGAAGTTGTAACACGGGTCCCGCTCCCCAGATCCACCCGCCCTTGGTCGGATTCACCGGCGAGAAGAACAAGCTCTGGACGGTGTCCGCGAGACCGGACTGGCTGGAGGTCCCAATGACATTCTCCTGATAGACGTAGGGCACGATGGTTCGGGAGATGACGTTCCAATCCTCGCTCAGTGAAATCGGGATGACCGGTTGCACGTTGAGCTTGTATTGGAATCCGTCGTCGTCCGGCCCCGCACCCCAGTCGAAGTTGTTCTGCAACGGGAGGCTGATCAGGCTGGCGATTGGGTTCAAGGTCGCCTTCGCCAGGGCCGCGGCTTTGGCTTTTTCGTCGTCCGTTGCCGCGTCCTGACCGATGAGCCCGGTGCCGCATGCTAGCGTGCCAACGAGCATGAAGGCGGTGAGGTGCGGTTTTCGTGTCGTGTACATGCTTCGATTCTCTGTGTTTGCCGTGCTGAGTTTCGGAGGTGCCGGTCTCTTACTCGCTCTTCAGGCGTTTCTGTCCCTCCACGATTTTATGCCAGCCGTACGTGAACGAGATGCGAAAGCCGTCCATCCGGAGATCGGTGGGGCTGCTGTCGTTGACGGTCGCCATGTAGCCGGCGGTCAGGGAGATGTTGTCGTTGATTTGGTAGCCGAGGGTGAGACCGACGCCCAGATTGTTCAGCGAATCGCCGGGGACTCCACTCACGGTCGACTTGCCGCCAGCCACCCAGGTCGAGTCGAGCGAACCCCAGAAGTGTTCCGTGAAATCGCGGGTCAAATGCACTTCCGCCTGAAACATTGGGTCGGTGCTCAGCGTCTCGCCCACGTAATCGTCGTTGTCACTGAACAGCCAGACTGAGGGAAGCACCTCCAGGGTGGTGCGCCGGCCGGGCACCCAGGGGCCGATCTGCCAGACGATGGGCGCTCCCACCCGGCCATACCAGCGGTTCTGGCCGAGGTTCAGCGCCTGGTCGCTGTCGTACTCGCCGATGGGGAACGCGACATCCACGATCACGTCGAGCGAGAGCTTGGGCTCGTAGCGCAGAAGGTCGGGGATGCTTCGGATCGCCTTGGGTCCGATCAGGTTGTAACCCACTTCCAGCATCGGGTCGCCGAAGCCGGTCGCGTCCTGGTTGTAGCTCATGCCGGCGACCGTGGTTTCTCCGGAAATGCGGCCCATCGGCTCGAGCACCGCGAGGGTCAGCGTGCGGTCGAACAGAGGCAGCATCTTGGCGTAACCCGCGATGGCAACGTTCGCATCAACCGACGCGTCGGCCGAGACCACGTATGCCGGGTCCATGGGATTGGCATTGCCGCTCAACGACTGAAAAATCACCGGCACGGCATTCGCGCCGGAGAGGCTTTTCCAGTAGAAGCGGGGTGGCACCTGCGCCAGCGCGAACAGCGGGCAGAGGATGGTGACTGTGACGATTGCGGTGAGCACGGGGCGTGAGGGCGCAGCGGACGCAAAGTGACGCTCCCCACGGTAATGTTGCGTTTGAGCTTTCATGGAATAGGCGGTGTCTTGGATTGAGTTCACACGTCTTGGATTCGGGTAGATCACGGCTTCGGGTCGGCCAGCATGTTAGGGGGAGGGACGAACTGCTTCTGATAGAGGAGCGGCGGGTAACCGTCCACCACCGGATACCGATCGGGAAGCTGCTTCGCCTGTCCCTCCCACAAGACGCGGCTGGGCAGGATCACGTTGTTGGCCCGGACATAGTCGTCCCAGAGCGCGAGCAGCGTATTGACCTGTTCGGGTTGCTCGGCGGCCAGATTGTGACGTTCTCCCGGATCAGCGGCGAGATTGAACAACTCCCATTGTTCCGTGCCATAGGGCTTGTATTGCCAAACCAGCTTCCAGTCACCCTGCCGGACGGCGCGATTGCCGAACATTTCCCATGCCAGGTAGTCCTGGTCGGGGCGCGGGGACTCCTCCACACCCGCGAGCGTTTTGACCCACGACTTGCCGATCAGCGGCGGGGCTGCCTGACCATTGACGGT
>DAOOQY010000853.1:0-2487 GCA_035389025.1 Verrucomicrobiota bacterium | reverse complement strand
ACGTGGCAAAGGCGCTACGCAAAGAACCCAAGTGGTTCCTGCGCGATTGGAGCGGCGTGGCCGACGACGGCGCTCGGGCGGAGACGTTGGTGGCCTGCCACCTGCTCAAGGCGGTGGAAGGCTGGACCGATCTGGGCTTCGGCGATTTCGAATTGCGTTACTTGCGCGACAAGTCCAAGCGCGAAGTGGATTTCCTGGTCGTTCGCGACCGCCGCCCCTGGTTTCTCGTCGAGGTCAAGCTGAGCGACACGGCGCTCTCGCCAGCGCTAGGCCACTTCCAGGCCCAGACCAAAGCGGCGCACGCTTTCCAGGCGGTGACGAGCCTCCCGTACGAGCCCGCCGATTGCTTCATCGCCAAGCAACCGGTCATCGTCCCAGCCCGGACGCTCCTCGGCCAGTTGCTCTGATCTCATGTGTCGAAACGATCGCACGGGCGGGAAGCGTCTGACCCCGTCGTGAAGCCCCGAACTGGCCAAGTCAATCGCGGCCCCGACTGCACCGGCAAGCGACGGTGACGACCACCGTTGAATCTGGATCGTTCCAGAGCCAGAATTCCCTGCCGACAACTGCCGACACCAAGGACGGTGAAGTGCCGCGGTAACGCGACATGGGTCGACAATGACCAACATGCGTTTGGACCTTGAAAACATTGAGTATTCTGGCGTTCTGACCGATCAGCGAACAGGCTGAGGATTGTCTGTGCGGCACAACTCCAAGAGTCTGTAATCGCGCTCAAGAACCTCCGTTCGTCGTGGTGTTGGTTTTCAGCGGCACGGCGAAACCAGGCGAGCATCCGACAGCCTCAACGGAGTCGGTTCGGTCCCCTCGGCTTATGTCCAAAAGGAGCGCGCAGCCGCCGGCAGATGCTGAGCAGCCGACGATGCCGATCCGCGACCTGGTGCAACCCCCTCGTTCCACATTCCCCCCCGCGCGAGGTCGCAGACAGCCGCCGTAAGAAATGCTGGCGTTGCTGCCCGTTCGGCGCACAGTCGTCTTCAAGTGATCTTCCTCAATACCCGGCGGCGCATGATCGGGATGCGGGTGTTGACCCAAGGAACTCTGGACACCTTGCTCGTTCACCCGCGCGAGGTGTTCCGAGCGGCCATTGCCGCCGGGGCGGCGGCCATCGTGGTCGTGCACAACCATCCCAGCGGCGATCCCACGCCCAGCGAGCAGGACATCAAAGTGACCAGGGACCTGATGAGGGCCGGACAACTGCTTAAGATCGAACTTGTGGACCACATCATTCTCGGCCGGCGTACGGAGGAACGGCCGAGGGACTTTATCTCGTTGCGGGAGATGGGTTCCCTGGCCTGCTGAGCTGGGCGAGCCTTTCATGGCCCCTCATCCTCGATGCTGTGCGGCCCGTGCGCAGAGCCGGCGTCCGGCCCTGCCGTCGGCCTGAAGCCTCAAGTGGCCGATTCTTCCAGGGCCTTCCGCAGTGTCGGGAGCGGAAGGAACAACTGCAGGGGGTTGTCCGGCAGCGGCATGAACCCGAATTGCTGGTAGTACCCCCTCGCCGCCTCGTCTTTCGCGTCCACGAATAGGCCAATGCCCCCCGCTGACTCGAATACCTCGACCACTTTATTCATGGCGGCGACCAGTAGCAGCTTGCCCAGCCCTTGGCGTTGACGGCTGGCCGCGACCGCCAAACGCCCCAACTTGATGCCGGCGACCTCACGCGGCAGCTTGCGGGCCAATTCGGCCGAAAGTTGGTCCGCCCGGATCTGGCAGATGTTCAGGGTGAAGAAACCGAGGACGGTCTTCGGTTCACGGGCTTCCTCCTCGACCATGACAAACGTGCGCGAGATGCCGCGTTCGGTGTGGTGCCGCGCCGTCTGCCGGAAGCAAGCGTTGAGCGGTTCGCTGCCGCAGTCGAACCCCTCCCGGTCATGCACCCGCGAAATCAACTCGATCTTATACACGGACTTTGGCGCGGCGCGCCTTAACGGCTGCCTTCAGACGCGCGTTGGGTCTGGGCGGATGGTCCAGGAGAGAAAACACCTTCTGCGCATCGCGCTGCGAGAGCCGGATCAACGTCTCCCGTTCCACGATGCGCTGGGCCTCCTGAAAGGCGGACTGCACCACAAACTGGTTCAGCGTGGCGCCTTGCAGTTGGGCGGCCTGCTCCAGAGTCTCGCGCAACTCCGCCGGGACGCGGGCGGTGATGCGGCTCTTTTCTTCAAGGGTCGTCGGCATAATTTGTCTGGCCTGGTGCCATTTTGCCACCAGTTTAACGAACGCGAGGGAATCATGCAACCGGGAGTTTTCCGTTTGCCCGGGACTTTGCCGGGAGTTCGCGCTGTTCCCGCGAGGAACATGACGGCGTTGTCGTACCTGCTGGCGCTTTATTCGAAGGGCTCGCGTGCATGACAGCGCCGGTGCTATCATTCCAGAGCCATGGGACTGACGGTCGTGGTCGACACCAGCGTCTTTGTCTCCGCCCTGATCGGAACGGCGGGGGCCAGCCGGCAGGTCGTGCGGGCG
>DAOOQY010000852.1:0-2488 GCA_035389025.1 Verrucomicrobiota bacterium | reverse complement strand
GTCCGCCAAGCACTCCGCCTGAGAGGGTGAGTGCCAGTGAATTGGCCGCGGCCTGGGTATCGTTGGCCTCGACTTCGAGTTGCATCCCCCGCGAGTGATCCACGCGCATCGAGTAGGGCGAGGCCCCGTGGTCACTCCAGAGCCGCACATAGTACGTGCCGGGCGACGGAATCACCGCGTCCTGAATCTGGCCCAGCGCCGACTCGCGTGTGTGCGGACTCACCACGTTGCTATCCGCCGCGTTCCGAAGGTACACGTAAGGGTAAATGCTGCCGTTGGCTGTCTCGACCCGGATCGTGACCCGATCCCCCGCCTCGGCCTCGAACCGCCAGTAATCCACGTCGCCCGCAGCCTGGAATGTGCCCAACGCAAATGCCGTGTAGAAACCCGATGCGGGCGGCGTCTCGGTCATCGGCAGCGCCGTCGCGCCCATGAGCAGACCGTTGTCCGTATTCTCGATCGCGCCCACAACCGGACTTGTGATGGTGAAGAATCGCGTGAATGGCGACACGGGAGCGTTGGCGCCATCCAGGAGTGTGGACTTGGTGAGAAAGCGGTATTTGCCTGGCTGCAAAGGATTTGGGCTTGTCGTGAAACTGACCGTCTTCGTATTCAAAGCATAACTGGGCGCCAGACTGTAAACGGTGTCGTCCGCACCGCCGAACAGACCGTCGGCTCCCGCGTTCCGCAGTTCGTAATTGGACGGAGTCGTGGCCGAATCCCCATTCAGAATCCGGGTCGTTGTGATGTTGAATCGGTCGATGGCAACGGCGCTGACGGAGGCCTCGGCGGGCAGGCTCGCAGCCGTCACCTGCGTCGCAGGCAGATCAGCCGACGCCCAAACGCCAACATTGTCCAAACCCCACGATTCGTCATCCAGGCTCTGCAGTCCGGCCCCTTGGAAGGTGATCGTGACCGTCGTCCCTGTCGCGCCAAACGGGATCTCGATCGTCCGGTAGATCGATTCGTTCCACCCGCTGAATCCGTATTGGCCCTGGGCGTCGGGTGGGAGCGGATACGTATCGCTGTTCAGGTCGAACTGGGAAAACGTATGCAGGAAGACCTCGACGCCGTCCACAGTGATGCGAATCCGGTCGCCCGACGTGGTGTTGCCGTCATCCCACGAGTCGATGATGTACAGATCGAACAGGAGCACGTAAGACCCGTTCGCCGTCAGACCACCGAGCGTGAGCGTCTGGCTCGAGTTGCCAAATCGCCCGCTGAACCGCGTGAACACACCCGGAATGCTGTTGTCCGTGGCGCTCGACGACCACTCGAGCCCCGCACCCGACTCGAAGTCCGCCGCGTAACCAGGCTTGGCGCCGGGATCGAAGTTCGCACCCACGACATCCACCACGGCAACAACGGCCAGAGAGCACGCAGCCAGAGCGATCCACGAGCGAAACGAGCGCATCCGGTCAAACAAAAACCCCTGCACAGCAGGGGTGAGGTGGAGGACTCCGGCCAGACGGGAACCGCCGACATGGGTCTTCATAATATGGGGCGGGAAAGAGTAAACTCTGCTTTACAAAATCACAACCGCCTCCTCTCTGACCTGATACGACGAAACAGTCAAGCTCTTTTAACATCTGCAATTCTGATCTTCTGATCGCCCCCCGACAGCCCTTTTTTACAGCGCTTTATACACGGCGGTGCATCTGCTTGTTGTCGGTGTTCTGTCAGCACAAAAAGCGGCCATGTCGCTAATTCAATTCGCCGTGCGGCGAACGTGTCTCGCCGCAATGCCGACACGCCGGCCATTGGTTCCTGTTCTGCGCACCAGGCTTCCCAAGATCACTGCCATACGGGCTAGGGAGCGGATGCTCCAGAGCGGGCTCGCCCCTCCGACACCGGTTGATTGTCCCCATGCGCATTGACATCGAAACAGAACAACGTCTCGTGATGCCGCAGGTACAACCGCCCCCTGTGGATGACAGGGTGGGTCCAGACGTCGTTTTGGCCTCCAGGAACCAACCTGAATCGGCCTTTGAACTCGAAGGCATGAGGCGTCGGCTCGAGCAACGCCATCTCGCCTTGCTCGCTCAGACAATAGAGGCGCCGGTCGGCGTAAAGAACCGATCCCTTCGCCAGGGCGCTTGTCTCGTACCGCACGACACCGGTCCGTGCGTCGATGCAGGCCCATCCCTTGCGCCGCCTGTACCATGCCCCGTACAGGGCGTTGCCGACGTGCACCACGCCCCCCTGACATGTGTCCAACACAGTTGTCCACAAGAGATCGAGTCCCTGCCCGGAGTCTTCTGTGCGCACCTGATACAGCTTGGCGTCGGGGCTGTCGGGCGCCGTCACGAACACCGCGTCCCCTACGAGCACCGGCGTCGTTGCAATCACCTCGAATTGCGTCCGGAGCGGGCGTGTCCAAAGCAGTGTCCCGCTATCCGCATCCACCCCGAACAGATGCCTCATGGAACATCCGATGACGAGGCGGCGATCGCCAAACCGGACCAGGATGGGCGAAGCGTAGCTGGCA
>DAOOQY010000851.1:0-2499 GCA_035389025.1 Verrucomicrobiota bacterium | reverse complement strand
GGCTTCTTCGGACGCATTGGCGATCGCCTGGGCCGGAGCAGGACACTCTGCCTGACCATCCTCACCTACGCGCTGTTCACCGGCCTCTCGACTGTCGCACAGAATTGGTGGCAGCTTTGCCTGTTCCGGTTCCTGTCCGCACTCGGCATCGGCGGCGAGTGGGCCGTGGGCGCCTCGCTGCTGTCCGAGACCTGGCCGCGGCGTTGGCGGCCCTGGGTCGCGGCCGCGCTCCAGACAGGCGTGAATGTGGGCATCCTTCTCGCCATCCTCGCCCATTTCCTGATGTCGGGAATCGTGGCGACACAACCCCGATGGATGTTCGTTGTGGGAATCGCCCCTGCCCTGCTCGTGCTCTGGATTCGACGCGCCGTGCCTGAGACCGAGGAATGGACTGCCGCCAAAGCGCAAGCCAAACAGAGGCTGCCGGTCGTCCGCGACCTGTTCCGCGGCGAGGTCCGCCGAACGACCGTGCTGGTGATTGCGGTCTGCGCGTTGGGACTCAGCGGGCACTGGGCGTTCCTGTTCTGGAACCAAATCCACTTCAAGAACCTCCCCGACGTCATCGGCCTGAGCGACCAGGAGAAAGGGGATTGGGGCCGACGCATTCTCTACCTGGTCATTGTCGCCTCGATTGCCGGGAATTTCGTCGCGGCATGGCTCGCCCGACAGTTCGGCTATCGCCGGGTGATCGCCGGCATGTCCCTCGGTTATTTCCTGGGCATGATGGGATGCTATCTGATCCAGCGCCCGCACGCGCAGCTCTATTACCTGCTGGCGGTGCCCGGTTTCTTTCAGGGGCTCTTCGCCCTCTACACGATGTACCTGCCGCCGCTCTTCCCCACACTGCTGCGCACAACCGGCGCCGGATTCTGCTACAACATCGGACGCTGCGTCTCGGCACTGGGGGTTGTCGTCTTCGGGCTCTTCAGCCAGGTGGGCGATTACCGGATCACCCTCGTCGTCGCCGGGGCGATCTTCCTGCCAACGGCTATCGTGGCCTGGTTCCTGCCCGACCTGCGGGACTGACGCCCAGTCCCCCGTCCGCGTCAGAACTGGACCCGGGCGGTCATCACGAAATTGCGTCCTGCTTCGTTCACACCGGACCCGTGAATCCGGTAATCCTCGTCGGTGATGTTCTCGATGGCGGCAATCAGGCTGACATTGCGCGACGGGTTCCAGCCCGCCCGCAGATGGCAAACGGCGTAGCCGGGCGTGCCCCCGACCGGGATGCGCTGGGTGTCGAGCATGTCATTGGCAGCCAGCCGATCCTGTTCATCGGCAAATGTGGCGGAGAATTCCGTCCACACCCGCCCTTTGGGGTGCTGCCAGCGAATGCCGGAGTTGACGGTCATGGGCATCAGCCGGCTCAACGGCTCTGTGATGGTCACGCCCCCCAGGTCCTCCCGATCGAGTTCGCCGCGCATCCAGGTGAAATTCCCCCAGAGTGTCCAGTCGCGATACACTTTCACACTCGCGGAGAGTTCGACGCCGTGCACATGGCCCTCGCCCGAGTTCTCTTTCGTCACAATCGGGATCGCCCCCGACATCTCACCCGTGGGCACCCGCACAATCATATCATCAAAGAGCGTGTGAAAATAGACCGCCTCGGCCTGGACGCGCTCGTACTGGACACGGGCGCCGCCCTCGATCGACAGGAATGTCTCCGGCTCCACATTCGGACTTGGGATTTCCTGGCCCCAATCCGCGTCCCACCGGGTCAGGTCGGACAGGTTGGGCGCGCGGAATCCCTGTGATGCCCCGCCAAAGAGAGCCAGGTGCTGCTCGGGATCCACGTTGAAGAGCAGACGTCCGCTGCCGATGAGCTGATCCCAGGAGTCCTCGATCGAGAAGGTGTCGCCGGTCGAGGGATCGCGAATCTTGTTCGCGTCCACTTGGGCGAAGTTGTACCGGCCGCCCAGGGTCAGAACCAAGCGCTCGTCGGCGAACGGCAACTGGTTTTCCACGTACCCGCCCACCAGGTCGTAGGTGGCATCGTCGGCGACCGGTCCCTGCACCCGCACCGCCGCCAGACTCCCGTCGGCGTCATAGGCCCGATAGCTGGAATCGACCCAGTCCCGGTAAACCTCGGCCCCGTAGACCCATCGGCCCACCGGCGATGGGCTCTCCAACTGCATCGAGACCCCCAGCGTGTCCACATCTACGGTCTGGAGTTCCTGCCTGCGATTCGATCGCACCCGATCCTCCACCTCACCCTGGGAGTGCAGCGACACGCTCAGATGCACTTCCTCGACAACCCCTTCCAGTGAGTCCGCATGATACTGCACGTAATCGAGGTCCCGATCCTGGTCGAAGGCGCGCTTGAGGTCTGTCCCCCGCGTCGTCCCCTCCCAAAGCACGCCGTAAATCGTCGAGTGCGTCCGCCACGCATCATCCATCCGCACGGTCTGATGGCCGTAGACCAGGCTCGAGTTGGGGGCCAGGAAATACTCGGCTTTCGCGTCGAAGTCGTATTCGTCGTAACCGGTCTTCGGCTGGCGG
>DAOOQY010000850.1:0-2505 GCA_035389025.1 Verrucomicrobiota bacterium | reverse complement strand
GAACCAACAGGCCATCACCTCCTGCTTCGCCATCGATTATCTCCCTGAAGAGGACCACACCATCGAACGGCCATCCGAGTATGCCTTCTGGCGGGATTACGTGCCGGATTTGAAACCGGGCTGGACAGGACGCCTGTTGAGTTGGGACTCGACACATCCTCACACCCTCAAACCGCGCAGTCTGATGTTCGACCCGACCATGAAGGCCGGGGGCGTCAATCTGTGGTCTTACCGCCGGATCGCCGACGCGGCCAATTTCGTTCCCGGGACCTACTCGAGCGGGATTTCCTTGGTGAACTGGCCGCAAAACGATTACTGGGTTGCGCCTTTGATCGAGAACACACCGGACGAGATCGCCCGGCACGTGCAACGGGCCAAGGAACTCAGCCTCTCCCTGCTCTACTGGATGCAAACCGAGGCGCCGCGTCCCGATGGCGGACTCGGCTGGAAAGGGCTGCGCTTGCGACACGACATCGTCGGCACAACGGACGGCCTCGCCAAATGCCCGTATATCCGCGAGGCCCGGCGCATTCGAGCGGAATTCACCGTCGCCGAACAGCACGTTGGCACCGACGCGCGGATGCAGGCCACTGGCAAAGCCCGCGAGGACGTGACGGCGGAACCCTTTGCCGACAGCGTCGGCGTCGGCGCCTATCGGATCGATCTTCACCCCAGTTCTTCGGGGGAAAACTACCTCGATCTCAGTTCGCTTCCGTTCCAGATTCCGCTGGGTGCCCTGCTGCCACAACGCGTCGAAAACCTGCTTCCCGCCGCCAAGAACATCGGGACGACCCACATCACCAATGGGGCCTACCGCTTGCACCCGGTCGAATGGAACATCGGCGAGGCGGTGGGATACCTTGTGGCCTATTGCCTGCGCAGCAAGGAACCGCCGCGCCAGGTGCGCCGCGATGCCAAGCGCCTCGCCGAGTACCAGCAGAGCCTGCGTAACGCCGGCTGCGAACTCGAATGGCCCAGGGTCAGGCCGCTGTAAATCGGGCGAACGTGGTTGCAGCGTTCGACGGGCGCACTACACTGCCCGCGCGCAATCTCGCATCATGCCTGTCAAGCCAGAGACAAATCAGACGGCGCGGCATCGCATCTTGATCGTCGACGATGATCCGGGCCAGAGAAGCCTCCTCGAATCGCTGCTTCGCGGCCAGGGCTTCGACACCGTCGTGGCGGCCTCGGGCGAACACGCCCTCGACGCCTTGCGCGCCCAGTCCGTCAGCATGATGATCTCGGATGTTCGGATGCCCGGGTTGAGCGGGCTCGAGACGTTGCGCCTGGCCCGTCAGGCACACCCGCGGCTGCCTGTTTTGTTGGTGACCGCTTACGCCGACATTCGCGATGCCGTGGGTGCCATGCGCGACGGGGCATTGAACTACCTGACCAAACCGATCGATCTCGACGAGTTGTTGGCGTCCGTGCGCCAGGCGATCGGCCTGACGCAGGCGGCGCCGATGCGCTTCGGGGAGCGCCATCAGTTGCCGGCCCATGTGGTGGCCCGCAGTCCATTGATGCAGGCGGTCTTCCGGGATGCCTCGCTCATTGCGCCGTCGGATAGCCGCATTCTGATCACCGGGGAGAGCGGCGTGGGCAAGGAGGTGCTGGCGGAGGTCATCCACGCCTGGAGCGCGCGAGCGAATGGACCGTTGGTGCGCGTGAACTGCGCCGCCCTGCCCGAGAACCTGCTCGAAAGCGAGTTGTTCGGCCACGAGAAGGGGGCCTTTACCGGCGCCCATGCCCAACGGATCGGACGATTCGAGTTGGCCGGCAAGGGCACGATCTTCCTGGACGAAATCGCCGAGATGTCACCGCAACTGCAAGCCAAGCTCCTCCGTGTCACGCAGAACGGATGCTTCCAGCGTGTCGGATCGAATGCAGATCGAGTCACACAGGCCCGCCTGCTGGCCGCCACAAACCGCAACCTCGAGGACGAGGTCAAGCAGGGACGGTTTCGCGAGGACCTGTTCTACCGGCTGAACGTGGTCGAACTGTTCGTGCCCCCCCTGCGCGAACGGGTCGAAGACATCCTCCCCCTCGCCCATGCCTTCCTGGCCGACTACACCGGCGGGCGCACGCGCCTGTCGAATCCGGCCGTCGAGTGCATGGAACGTTATGCCTGGCCGGGCAACGTGCGCGAACTGCGCAATGCCATGGAACGGGCCGCGCTGCTGTGCGGCGGCGAGTTGATCCTCCGCGACCATCTCCCCGCCCGCGTCCGGGCGGCCACGGCGTCCGCCCCCGCTGCGCTGGCCGAAGGGCAGCAACTCGAAGAGGTCGAACGTCAGACAATCCTCGAAACCCTGCGCAAACACGGTCATAACCGCACCGAAACGGCCAAAGCCCTCGGCATTAGCCGACGCGCCCTCATCTACAAACTCCAACGGTTCCGCGAACTGGGGTTCGACGTCGATGCACCGTGACTCGGTCGGAGATGGAGGGGACAGTGCGTCGGTGCGTCGGTGCGTCGGTGCGTCGGTGCGTCGGTGCGTCGGTGCG
>DAOOQY010000849.1:0-2509 GCA_035389025.1 Verrucomicrobiota bacterium | reverse complement strand
GTACACCGTGGCGTAGAGCCGGTTCTTGGGAAACTTCCAAACACCCGCCACCAACTCCCACGCCCAGGCGATGGCCTCCTGCTTGAAGTAATCCCCAAAACTCCAGTTCCCAAGCATCTCGAAGAACGTGTGGTGGTAGGTGTCCAGACCGACGTCTTCGAGGTCATTGTGTTTCCCGCCCGCTCGGATGCACTTCTGCGTGTCGGCGGCGCGCGTATCGAGCATGGGAACAGCGCCAGCCCACCGGCTCACGTCCGGCGCCTTCTGACCCAGGAAGATCGGCACGAACTGGTTCATGCCGGCGTTGGTGAACAGCAGGTTCGGCGCGTCGGGCATCAGGGTCGATGACGGCACGAGGGTGTGCTGCTTCGACCTGAAGAAGTCGAGAAAAGACTGTCGGATTTCAACGGACGTCATACTAAAAACGGCGCGCAGCATAGGCCCCAGGCCTCCCGAAAAGCCAGTCGAATTGCATTCAAGCCCGCGAGCGGTGCATCTCGACCTTCTCAGCCGTCCTGGCCTGTCGTAATCGCAATCGCAATCGCAATCGTAATCTCCGTTCCAAACGGCTTTCCTGAACCCGGTGATGCTGGCTCAGTTTCCGAGTTGCGCGCGAGGAATGATCGGGTATGTCTGGGGCAGGCCGATGACGACTGCAGGGATACTCGATGCGCTGCTCGATGTTGGGCCGTATGCTCTGGCCGGCTTCACTGTCCTGTTTTCCACGCTCGCCTCGGCTCACGCCATTCTCTTCAAGCGTGACCCCCGCTCCGCCCTGCTTTGGGCCGGCCTGATCTGGATGCTCCCGCTCGGGGGCGCGGTGCTCTACTTCATGCTGGGCGTCAACCGCATCCGCCGTCGTGCCCTTTTGCTGAGGGGAGAGGAAGACCATTACCGATCGCCCGGGCGCGAGCCTGCGTGTCCGCCCGGCACGCTCGAACAGCATCTGCCTCCCGAGAGCCGCCACCTTGTCACGCTCGCCGCACTGGTGGACGAAGTGGTTGTGCGTCCGCTGGTGCCGGGCAACCAGGTCGACTGCCTCGTTGACGGCGATGCCGCGTTCCCGGCGATGCTCGACGCCATCGCCGCCGCCCGGCACTCCGTGACGCTCTCGACATACATTTTCGACCGCGACGACATCGGAATCGCGTTTGCCCGCGCGCTGGGCGATGCCCGGAGGCGGGGCGTCCAGGTGCGGGTGCTCATCGACGCCACCGGCACGCGCTATTCGTGGCCGTCCATTCTGGGTGTGCTGCGACGGGAAGGAGTTCGTTATGCCCGGTTTCTTCCGGCATTCCCTCGAGGGCAACTGGTGTCGATCAACCTGCGCAACCATCGCAAGCTGCTCGTCGTGGATGGGCGCGAGGGGTTCACGGGCGGGATGAACTTGCGGGTCGGTCATTGCCTGGCCAGGAAACCGTCGCACCCGGTGAAGGATCTCCATTTCCGGCTTCGGGGGCCGGTCGTGGCCCACCTCCAGGAGGTCTTTGCCGAGGACTGGCTGTTCACCACGGGGGAACGCCTGCGCGGGGAACGCTGGTTTGCGCCGATCGAGGGAGCCGGCCCCGTCTTCGCGCGGGGTCTGGCGGACGGACCCGACGAGGATTTCGAGGTGCTGCAATGGACTCTGCTGGGCGCTGTGGCGGCGGCGCGCTCGACCGTGCGTGTCATGACACCGTATTTCCTGCCCAACGCGCCGTTGATCGCCGCGCTGAATCTGGCGGCGCTCCGCGGTGTGTCGGTGGACATCCTGCTGCCGGGCAAGAACAACCTGCCCTTCGTGCAGTGGGCGTCGGCGGCCCACTGGTGGCAGGTGCTCGAGCGCGGATGCCGGCTCTGGCTGTCGCCGCCGCCTTTTGACCACTCGAAGCTGCTTCTGGTGGACGATTGCTGGACCCTGCTGGGCTCGACAAACTGGGACCCCCGCAGCCTCCGCCTCAATTTCGAGTTCAACGTCGAATGCTACGACCCCGCCCTGGCCCGGACACTGGCCGCATGGTTCGAGGAACGACGAGGCCTGGCGCGGCCGGTCACTCTGAGCCAAGTCGACGCCCGCAGCCTGCCGGTGCGGCTTCGCGACGGAGTCGCGCGGCTTCTGACGCCGGTCCTTTAACCCGGATATTTCATAAGGCATCGCGGGGTCTCATAGCCGGGCTCCGCCTGTCCGCTATTCGTTGCGAAGCGCCTGGATCGGATTGAGGCGGGCGGCTTTCCATGCCGGGAACAGGCCGGCCGAGACGCCGACCAGAGCGCTGAAAGCCACGGCGATGGCCATGGCCAGAGGCGTGATGAGGGGCGCATTGGCCGACGGACTGATCACGGCAAGTATCGCCACCAGGCCGTACGACGCCCCCACGCCCAACACGGCGCCCAACAGCGCGATGACGACGCTCTCGATGAGAATCTGGGCGAAGATGGCCAGCCCGCTCGCGCCGACGGCCTTGCAGATTCCAATCTCGCGGATGCGCTCGTTGATGCTGGCGAGCATGATGTTCACGATCCCGATCCC
>DAOOQY010000848.1:0-2517 GCA_035389025.1 Verrucomicrobiota bacterium | reverse complement strand
TCCGGTGCACATACTTCTGCGGCAGCGGCGGGCTGCGCATGCCGGATTGCAGTGGGACATCGAGGCTGGGAAGGTGCCGCCGATTCTCGATTTACGGGTTGGGGAGACCAACCTGTTCCTCGGAGGGAGCGTGCTGGAGGAAGTGGTGTTGCACTGGGAGGGCATTCGGGAGCTGGCCGACGTGAGGCTGTTGCGGAGCGGATTCGAGGCGGTGGGGCGTCAGGTCGGCTCAGCTCCACTGACGGTGCGGACCTCGCGGGGTCTGGAAGCTTACGTTTTGCGCGTGAGCGCGCGTGGCGCCGGTTTGGCGTCCGTCGCGCTCGCATCGGGCGAGCCTTTCTGGCGGACCAAGACCTGGTGGGCCGGCGCGTGGGGCGACCAGATGCATTACTATCAGCTCAAGGATTCGGACTGGTGCGAGTTGGTCGGGTGCGGGCCCACGGCGGTGGCAATGCTGCTTGGCTACTGGGATCGCCGGGGGGTGCCCAGTGCCTTCTACACGGGGATAACCGGTTCGGCAGGATTCGATTCGCTGCGGTTAGACGATGCCCCTCAGGAGATCGACACAGCGAGCCGGAAGGCGGTTTTGCGCAAGGTGTATCACCAGCTTCACGAATTGTGCGATGTGATTTGCCCGCCGTTCACGGACTCCGGGGCGACCTGGCCGGGCGACCTGATCGAGGGATTCGCCGGCTACCTCCACCATGTGTCGAGCCCCGGTGGCATGGCCTCCCTGCTCTATGGGAAGGGCAACCGGCTGGTGAACTACTCGTGCTCGTGGGCGTGGGATGGGTGGGGCGACGACTGGCAGGTGTCGGGTGTGCGCGTGGCCAACGGCATCAAAGATGGCCGTCCGGGGATTATTGGCCTGGGCTGGCTCTGGCACTATGGCGTGGCGTATGGGTATCGTCGGAAGGAGTATGTCGTGCCCCATACCGGCGGCGAGACAGTGATCCAGGTCAAGCGCTACTTCCGCGTCAACGAAGGCTGGTCCGATTTCAAGCCTTCGTGGTACAGCGCGTACGACGTGTTCCTCGGCCTGACTGCGGACATGACCCAAGCGCGGACTCCACAACTTCCATAGCCACACCCGGCACCCTGGGCAATCCCTGTTGCTTGCTGAACTGCTCAGTGGACATGAATCGTTCCCCCTCACTCGCCCCGCATTCGCGGGACACCCTCTTGTCCGACCCGAGAGGGGAACCCATCGGCGCCGGTTGTCAGAATCGTGCCCGCAACGCCCCGGCCGTGTCACCTCGACACCCTCTTGCACCTGCCTGCACCGACCTGTCTGCGTGCGGCCACGCGCGGGCAGAGGCTTCGGCAGGCAGGCTCGATGGTAGAGGGGGTGGCCAGCCTGCCGCTCCGGTCTCCGCGCAGGCACGGGTAGGGGAAACGGTTGATGGCGAGCGCTGACAACGTTCAACGTCCAGCGCTCAACCATCAACTCGCAACCATCAACCAGCTAAGGTTTTGCGGCGCGGAGGAACACGGCCTGTTCGGTGCCGATGGGCACGGTGATCGGGGTGTTCGCGCCCGCCTGAGTCGTCCACGGACCGTTGATCGAAGGGGCCGTCTGCAGAACGAATCCCGTCGGGAGCGGTTGCGGGTCGGACGTGATGGTCAGGTTGTTGCCCGAGCGGACGACGCTGAGCGCGACTGTTGGCTGTGGCGACGCGGTGCGGGCCCGGTAAGCCTTGATCGCCGCGGGATTCGACGTGTCGTTGATCAGGATTCTCTGTCCAGTCGCCGTGACGGTAAACCACTCAAGGTTGGCGCCGCCACCACCTTCGAACCACACGCACCGGAACGGATACACACCCGGGGAGGCGACGATGAAGCTGAAATTCCTATCGGCGCCAAGGCTCCCCCCGTCGTTCTCGCCCAGGGCTGGCGTGGTGTCGGGTGTGAGGGAGGCGACCAGTTCGCTCCCGAAGCCGGTCTTGATCTTGTCGCCATCGGGACTCGAGATCATGACCGCGGGTATATCCTGGTAGCCGACCGCGCCGACACCCATCTCGATCGGGAACACGCCTTCGGGCCAGGTCGCGAGATCTTCGGTTCGACTATTCACCACGACGACCGCGATGGCGCCGGCGTCCTTGGCCAGCTTGATCTTTGCAGAGAAATCGCAGGTGCCGCGGTCCACGAGGGCGATATTCCCGCTCAGAGCGGCGGCGTTGACCAGCTCGGTGCATCCGTCAGCCGGGTCCATGTACACCAGCTTGGCGCTGATGGGAGCGGTGAATGGCTTGGCTGTGGCTGCGGGGGCCACGGCTGTATGGTAGCTGCCCGCGGCCGATGGCGCGCCGCTCACGACGAGGGCCAGGTTGTTGGCAGGTGCTGTGTCGCCCACGTTGACTCGGAAGCCGTCATCGCTGTTGACGCCCATTTGATAGAATCCGGCGGCAGGGAATTCGAGGTAGGCGATGACCTCGGCCGCGATATTGTCGGTGTTGTAGGCAGTGTTCCCCGTGCCGGGGATGCCCGGGATGGGAGCGTCGGGCCGGCTGGGGG
>DAOOQY010000847.1:0-2518 GCA_035389025.1 Verrucomicrobiota bacterium | reverse complement strand
TCTCGCGGATGCGCTCGTTGATGCTGGCGAGCATGATGTTCACGATCCCGATCCCGCCCACCAGCAGGCTGATCGCCGCAATGAAGCCGCCGCTGAGCCGCGCATTGCGAATCTGTTTGTTGATGCTCTCGAGGTTGTTCTCCTGGGTGCGGAAGCTGAAGTCCTCGATCCCGCGGTGGGTCATCATCAGGACGTTGCGGGCCTGCTGCAACGCCACCTCGACCCGCTCGATGCTCTCCACCTTGAGATCGATGTCCGACAGGCGCGGGTCCGGAATATTGTCGAGTCCGGACGCCGCCCGGAACCGGATCCAGGCCGTGTTCAGCGGGATGTACATCGTGTAGTTCTTGTGCCAGAATGCCCAGTTGCCCCGCCCAAAGCCCCGCCGCCGCGCGGGTCCCGCCCTGGTCTCGGGCGGTCTTGACCTGGCCAACTCGCGCAGCTTCTTCTCCTGCTCGCTTTCGTAATGGGCGAACATGCCCACAATGGTGAAGGGCTGACCGTTCAGGTTGACCAACTCGCCAATCGGGACGATCTCCCGGCCAACGTCCTGGGGGGCCCCGAACAGTTCATCCCGTATGCCCGTCCCGATCACGCACACTGCGTGCGCGTTCTCCTCGTCCAACTCCGTGAAGAAACGCCCGTGCGCGAGTGTGTGAAGGTTCATGTCGATGACCGCAGGCCAGACGCCGCACAGCTCGGAGGGCATGACCATCTTCTCGCCCCGCGTCGCCACGACGCCGGAAACCCTCATCTCGGGCGAGACCACGCGCAGGAGCGGAGCGGTTCGTTTCAGAGCCTCGACGTCCAGCATCGTCCGACCCGGCGCCTGATCAGCCAGGTGCTGCTGATGCGATGGCACCTCCTCCTCCTGCAACAGAACCTTGTCGGCCCCTCCCATGGCGATCATGGCCTCCTTCATGCCGTTCTCCATCCCCTTGATGACGGCCGCCATCCCGACCAGGCTGGCGACGCCCAGGATGATCCCGAGCATGGTCAGCACCGATCGGAACTTGTGCGTCCAGACTTCCTTCAGACCGACCAGGATGGTGTTGAGGAGGTTCATGGAAACCGGGCGGCGGGGCGCGGTCGCGAGCCCGTCTGTCGCAGGTCACTCATACCTCAAGGCCTGGATGGGATTGAGCCGGGAAGCCCGGAAGGCCGGAACCAGCCCCGCAAGGATGCCGATGGCCACGCTGAACCCGAAGGCGACCAGCATGGCGGTCAGCGTCACGATCGGCGCGTTGTCCGTCGGCGAGAACGTGGTGATCAGACGGGTCAACGCGAAGGAGGTCGCCAGGCCCGCCAGCCCGCCGAGAATCGCGATCACCAGACTCTCGATCAGAATCTGGATGAAGACGTCGGCCGTGGTGGCCCCGACGGACTTGCGGATGCCGATCTCCCGAACGCGCTCCGAGATGCTCGCCAGCATGATGTTCATGATGCCAATCCCGCCCACGAGCAGACTCATCCCCGCAATCAGCCCGCCGCTCATCCGCGTGTTGCGAACGAAGGTCTCGATGTTCTCGGCCCAGTCCTCCTGCGTGCGAAACGTGAAATCCTCGATCCCCTTGTGCGTGCTCATCAGCACGTTGCGGACCTGCTGAAGCGATTCCGACAATCGGTCCACACTGTCGATCTTCAGTTCCAAACCGGTCAGCCGCGGGTCGCCCGTGGTCCCCGACATCCCGCCCCCGCCGCCCGGGCCGAAACTGCTGACGCTCACGCCCGTGCGGAATTTCATGTAGGCCGTGTTGAGCGGCATGTAGATGGTCGCGTTCTTGATCCAAAACGCCCAGCCGCCGGACCGATGACTATGCCCTCGGTCCCGTCGCAGGCCTGGAGCGGACGTCCGCGGGGCGCCGCCCGTCTCGGCCTCGCGTCGCGCCAACTCGCGGGTCTTGCGGTCCTGTTCGCTTTCGTAATGCTGGAACATGCCGATGACGGTGAACGGCACGCCGTTGAGGAAGATCGTCTCGCCGATCGGGATGACCTCCCGGCCGGTCGTGTCGGGTTCCCCCCAGAGTTCATCGCGCACACCGGTGCCAATCACGCACACGCTCCGGGCCATTTCATCGTCGATCTCGTTGAACATCCGGCCATGCGCCAGGGTATGTTCCATCATCTCGACCGCGACCGGCCACACGCCCATGCACATCCAGCTCCGGAATGTCTTGCCGTTGGCCGATGCGATCGCAGGCACGCGCATCTCGGGCGAAAGGCGCTTGACCAGCGGCGCGCTGCTCCGGAGCGCATGGACGTCGTTGATCGTCATGCCCACGGCCTGCTCCGCCAAATGCCGTTGCTCGATCGGCACGGATTGCGACTCGATCCGCACCTTCTCGAGCCCGCCCACCGCGATCAGCGCCTCCTTGGCCCCTTTCTCCATCCCCTTGACCAGCGCCGACATCGCCACGAGACTCGAAACGCCCAGCACGATCCCCAGCATCGTGAGCGCGGACCGGAACTTGTGTGCCCAGATTTCGCGCAGCCCCACGCTGATCGTCGTGTTCAGATT
>DAOOQY010000846.1:0-2519 GCA_035389025.1 Verrucomicrobiota bacterium | reverse complement strand
CTGGCGGGCCGAGAACGGGCTGTTGGTCAATGACGGACACGGAGCGTACGCCACCACCGAGAAGGACTACGGCGATTTTGAACTGCTCGTCGATTACAAGACCGTGCCCAAGGCCGATTCGGGCATCTATTTGCGCGGCGTGCCGCAGGTCCAGATTTGGGACTCGACCGAGGAGGCGAAGTTCAGCATCGGCGCCAACAAGGGATCGGGCGGCCTCTGGAACAACAGTCCGGGCGCCCCGGGCAAAGACCCGCTGATTCTGGCGGACAAGCCGTTCGGCGAATGGAATTCGCTGCGGATTCTGATGGTGGGTTCGCGGGTCAGCGTCTGGCTGAACGACAAACTCGTGGTCGATCACGCCGTGATGGAGAATTACTACGACCGCAAGGTCTGCGTGCCGGCCCGAGGCCCCATCCAACTCCAGACCCACGGGGGAGAAATCGCATGGCGCAATATCTACCTGCGCGAGATCGACGCCGCCGAGGCCAACCGGATTCTGGCGCGCAAAGGCAACGATGGTTTCGAGACAGTCTTCAACGGGCGCGACTTCAGCGGCTGGGCCGGGGCTGTTGCGAATTACGAGGTCAAGGACGGCGCCATGGTCTGCAAACCGGGCAAGGGCGGAACGGTCTACACGGAGCAGCAGTACGACAACTTCGCGGTGCGCCTCGAGTTCAAGCTCCCCAAGGGCGGCAACAACGGCCTCGCCATCCGGTACCCGGCCGATGGGGACGCCGCCTACGCCGGCATGACCGAGATTCAGGTGCTCGACGACAATTACGAGCAGGCCACCGGCCAGACGATCGACGCGCGCCAGGCCCACGGATCGGTCTATGGAATGATCGCCGCCCAGCGCGGTTACCAGCGACCGATCGGCGAATGGAACTTCCAGGAAGTCACCGTCCAGGGCTCGCGCGTGCGGGTCGAACTCAATGGCTTCGTGATCCTGGACGGCGACGTGGCGACGGTGAAGGAGTTCATGGGCAACACGCCGCATCCGGGCAAGGATCGCACCAAGGGGCACTTCGGCTTCGCCGGCCACAACGACCCCGTCTGCTTCCGCAACGTGCAGTTGAAACCGCTCGACTGAGGCGCGATCCGCCTCGACACGATTCACCCCGCCGGCTGCATGGCCGCGGGGTGCGGGGCATCCAAGAGGGGCAGCTCCTCCCGCAGACGCTCGAGGGGCAGCCCCATGACGTTCGAATACGATCCAACGATACCAGCCACCAGGTCGCTCCCGCGTTCCTGAATGGCATACGCGCCCGCTTTGTCGAGGGGATTCACCGCGGCCAGGTAGGCCTCGATCTGCCCCTCCGTCAACGGCAGAAAAGTGACATCCGTCACCTCCGCAAAAAGGCGCTGCCTGCGCGCCCGCAAGTGCAGCAGGCAAACACCCGTGACCACCTGATGCGTCCGGCCCGCCAACTCCCGCAGCATCCGAACCGCCTCCCCCAGGTCCCTCGGCTTGCCATACAGACGCCGCCCAAGACTCACCAGCGTGTCCGCCCCGAGCACCCGCCGATCAGGAAATTGTCGGGCGACGGCGCGCGCCTTGCGAAATGCATTGAGCAGGCTGAGTTCACGCGCCGTCAACTCCTCCCGTCGCACCTCCGCGACGCGGGCGGGGCATACCGCGAAATCGATGCCCAACCCGCGCAGCAACTCCTCTCGGCGCGGCGACGCCGAGGCCAGGATGACCGGGTCATGTTCCATGGAATGCGTTGACATTCAACGGCTCAATGCGAACGGGGACTCTTCATTGGACTGAGGACTGGGGCTGGTCAGAGGCGCGCCTCGCCAGGTAATGGCATTCGGACATCTCCTGCAATCGTTTGGCGGCCTGCTCGGGGGTGATGTCACGCTGAGCTTCCGCCAGCATCTCGTATCCGACCATGAACTTCTTGATGTGCGCCGATCGCAACAGCGGAGGATAGAAATGGGCGTGAAGCTGCCAAGGGGTCGCGTCGTCGTCGCCTCCGGGCGCGCCGTGCCATCCCATCGAGTAGGGAAATGACGTCTCGAAGAGATTGTCGTAGCGCGTCAGAAGACGCTTGAGAACACCCGCCAGATCGGCCCGCTCGCTCGCATCCAGCTCGGGCAACCGCCGCACGTGGCGTCGGGGCACAAGAAGGGTCTCGTAGGGCCACAACGCCCAGAACGGCACCACAGCCACCCAATGGTCGGTCGACACCACAACGCGCTCGCCCCGCTGGCGTTCGCGCTCGGCATAATCGACGAGCAGCGGCGCACCCCGCGTCTGAAAATAGGCGCGCTGGGAAACGTCTTCGAGCCGCGCCTCGTTCGGCAGGCTCGACCCGGCCCAGACCTGGCCGTGGGGGTGCGGATTCGAGCAGCCCATCATGGCCCCCTTGTTCTCGAAGACCTGGACCCAACGGTACTCCCTGAGGAGTTCCGAGGTCTGATCCGCCCACACACCCACCACCCGCTCGATTTCCGCCAACTCCATCTCGGGCAGCGTCAAATCGTGGCGCGGAGAGAAGCAGATCACACGGCAC
>DAOOQY010000845.1:0-2522 GCA_035389025.1 Verrucomicrobiota bacterium | reverse complement strand
CGAGATGGCGCGGACTGACGTCCGCGGCTACGAGGTTCATGGGCAGAACCGCTGTCACCCCTATCCCCTCCGTCCCGCAAGGATTCTAAGGAATGAGGCGCGGGAGAGAGGCACCGGGAACCACGGGGACTGCTCACGGAAAGGAGGACTGGATTGAGCCTGAGACGCGCCTCATTAGACATTGACTCCCGACCTTGCCCGGACGCCGCGCGGGGAGTAGTCTTTGGCCATGCCAATCGCGAGGGACGAGCCCGGCCAGACTTGGGTCCCTGCCTCGAGCCGATTCGCGGAATCGTTGGATCGGCACACGGCGGTTGCATCTCTCTGGCGCGTCGAGGGCGGGAAGGTCCGCTGCTTTGCCTGCGGGCATCGCTGCCTGATTGGCTTGGGGCGTCGGGGCGTGTGCAAGGTGCGGTTCAATAGCGCCGGCCAGTTGCGTGTGCCGTTCGGATATGTTTCGGGCGCGGCGTGCGATCCGGTCGAGAAGAAGCCCTTTTATCATCTGCTCCCCGGCAGCGGCGCGCTCACGTTCGGGATGTTGGGCTGCGACTTTCATTGCGCCTATTGCCAGAATTGGATCACGAGCCAGGCCTTGCGGGACGAGTCGGCCGGGACGCGCATCCAGCCAATCACACCCGATGAGTTGGTGGGCGCCGCGCAACGACAGGGGGCGCGGTTGATGGTGTCGAGCTACAACGAGCCATTCATCACGACCGAGTGGGCGGCCGAGATCTTCGCGCGCGCGCGTCCGGCGGGGCTGGTGTGCGGGTTCGTCTCGAACGGCAACGCGACTCGAGAGGCGCTTGATTTCCTCGAGCCTTGGCTGCAAGCGGTGAACATCGATCTGAAGACGTTTGACGACCGCCGCTACCGGTCTTTGGGCGGAACGCTCGAGCGCGTGATCGGGACGATTCGCGACGCGCACGCCCGTGGGATGTGGGTCGAGGTGGTGACGCTCCTGGTGCCCGGCTTCAACGACACGGAGGCCGAACTGAGGGCGATGGCGCGTTTCCTGGTTTCCGTGAGCCCGGATATCCCGTGGCACGTGACGGCGTTTCATCCGGACTATCGCATGACGGCACCGCGCGCCACGGAAGTGGGCGATCTTGTGCGCGCCGCGGAGATGGGGGTTGCCGAAGGCCTTCGGTTCGTGTACGCGGGCAACCTGTCCGGACGCGTTGGCCGCTGGGAGGACACGCGGTGTCCAGGCTGCGGGGAGACACTCGTCCGGCGTCGCGGTTTTCGCGTGATCGAGGACAGGCTGAGCCCTCGGGGATGCTGTCCGGGGTGCGGGCGGTCGATCCCCGGCATCTGGGGAGTGGCGGGTGAATCGCGGCCGGGGTCATGAACCTTCGATCGGCGAAACGCGTTGCAGACATGAATGCAGACTCGATACTGGGATGCGGGCGCGTGCGCCCTCCGGGGCAGGCAGGGCGATTCTACCCGGCGGATCCGGCGCAACTGCGCAAGGAAGTCAGCGATTACCTCGATGCCGCGCCCAGGCCGACCGGGCCGGTCCCGAAGGCCCTGATTGCACCGCATGCGGGGTACATGTACTCGGGGCCGATTGCGGGCTCGGCCTATGCGCGTTTGGAATCCGGACGAGATCAAATCCGGCGTGTCGTACTGGTTGGCCCGTCGCACTTCGCCCGATTCAACGGGGTGGCGGCGAGCGGGATGGATGCGTTTGCGACGCCGCTGGGGAACGTGCCTCTGGATCGGGCCGGGATCGCGCGTGCCGCCAGTCTGCCGGGGGTTGCGATTTCCGAAGACCCGCATCGGGAGGAGCACAGTCTGGAGGTGCACATTCCGTTTCTGCAAGTGGTGTTGGGGGAGTTCGAGTTGGTGCCGCTGCTGGTGGGGGAGGCGACGCAGTCGGAAGTGGCCCGATTGCTCGAGGTCCTTTGGGGCGGGCCTGAGTCGTGCATCGTCGCGAGTTCGGATTTGAGCCACTACCACGACTACTACACAGCCAGACAGATGGATCAGGCCACCGCCCGTGCAATCGAGGCATTCGAGGGCGAGAGGCTCGACGGGCATGACGCCTGCGGTTTCCAAGGCGTGCGCGGGTTGCTCGAAGTGGCGCGGGATCGCGGACTCGAATGCCGGGCCATCGATCTGCGCAACTCGGGCGACACGGCTGGTTCGCGTTCACGGGTGGTCGGCTACGGGGCATTTGTGCTGACAACGCCAGGCAAGTGAATTACTACGACGCTCACAACCATCTGCAGGACGAGCGCTTTGACGGACGGCAATCGGATTTGATCGCCACCTGCGTGAAGGCCGGGGTTCGGCGCATGGTGGTGAACGGCTCCTGCGCCGCCGACTGGCCGCGGGTGCTGGCGCTGGCGCGAGAGCACCCGCAAGTCATCCCCAGTTTCGGGTATCATCCGTGGCACCTGGGCGATCGCGCGGCGGATTGGGAGGCGAATCTGGCGCGGTGCCTCGATGAGATCGCCTCCGGGGTGGGGGAGATCGGGCTCGACCGATGGAAGCCGGGCCTGCCCTACGAGAACCAGGAG
>DAOOQY010000844.1:0-2529 GCA_035389025.1 Verrucomicrobiota bacterium | reverse complement strand
GAGTCGGACGCTCCTGGCTGCAGACCGAAGTGCGAATGCGGAACTCGGGTCCGAGGCGGTCCAGGGCCAACGCGCCGGTAAAGAGCTTGGTGTTCGAGGCGGGAATCAGCAGATCATCGGCGTTGTGCTCGAACACCGGTTGGCCGGTGTCGATCGAGACGATCCGCACGCCCCAATGCGCGTGGCGAAAGCGATCCTGGTTGACGTGCGCCGCAAACCGCGCCCGCAGCCCCACGGGGTCGGACGGCGGGGGCGGGACCTGCGGACTCGCGCCTCGGGCCGCGGCAGCCCATGCCAGCCAGGCAAGGAGAAGGGAAAACGATGTGGAACGTCCGGCGCGGTTCATAGGAAGTGAAGTTCCTTTCTTGGAGGTTCCTGTTCTTGAGAAGGCATTGGGTCCATGCACCGTACTCGGAGGGGCGGTCTCGAGGCCGTTCATACGCGTCGACCCGCGGAGACCTCCCGCCTGATTCCGCGGAGCAGCACCGTCGTGGTTGCCCAATTCACTGGGCCCTCGTGCTAGCTTCTCCAGGGGCGAAGGCGCTGCAGACCGCTGAGGACCTGCTTGGTGATCTGCGCATCTTCCGCGACCTGCCAGTCGAACATGCCCACGAGGACGAAATCGGCGCCGTTCTCGAAGGCGTAACGGATGCCGCGCTGGGGCGGGATGGCGCCGGCGGCCAGCACTTTGAAGGCGATCCAGGGCTTGGTGACGTTGAACATGGCATCGACGACTTCTTCGGGATTGCTGCACCAGGAATTGTCGTAGCGTCCCAGATCGTCCGTCTCGCCCGGCTTGGGCGCGGTGTGGTAGTCGTGCGTGTGGAGCGTCTTGACGTAGAAATCGGGGTTGATCTTGGCCTTCTCGCACTCGACGATCGTGCGCAACCCGTGCGCGCCGATGCCCGCGCTGAGCTTGTAGCCGCGCACCAGATCAAGAATCCGCACCAGGGTGTCCATCTTGCCCTGCTGGACGAGCGCATCGGCGCCGTCGCCGGTGATGTGAATGGCCGAGGCGCCCTGGTCGGCCGCCTGCTTGAACTGATCGAGATCGCCGTTGGGGTTCACGCGCGCCTGGGCGATCCATTTCATCTTGCCGCCGCGTTTCCAATGCGCCTGCAACTGGCTGATGCCGTCGCGCACCCAGCTATTGATCACGTTGATTCCGTGGGATTCGGCCAGTTCAAAGGTCTCGAGAATCTTGGCGTCGGTGTTGTAACGCCGCATCAGATCGGCCACGTACGCGAGATCGCGGGAATGGGCATAGCCGCTGAGCAGGTTCCCGCCGAGCATGAGCCGGCTGTAGGCGACGTCGCCAATCCGCCCAGTCGGCAGCGTGTTCTTCGGGGACGCCAGAGGGCCGGCTTGGGAGGCGGGCGCCGCCGGGGCGGCATCCTGTTGGGCCCGCGACACAGCGGGCAACGCGGCCGCGCCGAGGGCGGAGACCTGAATGAAGCGGCGTCGGTTGAGAGAATTGGCCATAGTCGTGTTTTGCTTATGAGCGATCACTCAGTCGATTCGCGCGCAGTGTAGAACGGGCGCTCGGCAATGAACAGCACGAAAAAGGCAACTCGAACACAAGCCGGCGCCCGAGCCAGCATTTCGTCGGGTCGAGTATCCGCGCCGGCTTCCGCCCCCCCTCGCTCAACGGCGCCGCTGCCGGCGGGCGGATGGGCCCGAGCCGGGCGAAGCGAGGCGGCGGAGTTGGGTTTCGGGACTCCAGCCAGGCGGCGGGGCAACCGCGCGGCTCGACCACCGCATGCCGGCCTTGCGCCATGTGCTGCGCCACTGCGCGTAGCTCTGACCGGCATCGTCGTCCGAAACGCCAAATTGGAATCCGCACGACGGGCAGATTTCGTACGAACCGCCCCCGCTTTTGCCTCGAGGGGGCTCGGCAAGGCTCGGGTACCCGCAGACGGGGCAAGTGTGACACATGTTAAGGGAGGTCCTTGGCTTTGACGATTTTCCCTGGCTGCCGCGTGAAGTAGTCGCGACTCCGGGGCTTGAAGTAGGTCTTGGTCGTCCCATCCCGGTTGTAGGCGGCGAAGGCGCCGGTCTTCGGATCGAACACGCGCAGCACGCCCTGCTCGTCCTGCTTCATCGGCAGGTCCTGGGCCTTGGCACGCTGGAGGAACTGCCAGGCCATCGCCGCATATTCCTCCGGGCTGCCGGCCTTGAAGTCACTCCCATGACGATCGAAGTGGTCTTCGAGGGTGGCGTAGGAGCCCCAGGTCGTTCGGGCCGGCGGCGCCGGCGGCGGGGTCCAGGCCGCCTGACCAGCCGGACGCGGCGGCCGCGCCGTCGCAGCGGTGTCCTGTGCCCGTTCGGCTCGGGTGGGCGCGGTCGCATCGGGGGACGCCGACGCGCTCGGGGTCTGGAAGGAGTTGGTGGCCAGGGCGTATCTCGAGGTCCCGACGGTGTAGACGTAGCGGGTGGCGGGCTCGAGGTTCGTCAAGGTGAGCGCATGGTCCCTGCTCACGCCCCCGCTGGCGCGCCGATCGAGCTGGCCGGGTGCGGTGCCGTACTCGA
>DAOOQY010000843.1:0-2536 GCA_035389025.1 Verrucomicrobiota bacterium | reverse complement strand
CCTCCACCCACAATCATCAAACGCTATCGCCACCGAAAAATCGCAGATGCGCACTCCTGACACACTGGCACGACGGTTCTCTTGACAATTCCTTTCCTTTCGAGTGTAACCGCAGGAACGAAAAAAGGTCTATTATGGGCATATTATCCTGGATCGTTTTGGGTTTGATCATCGGGGCGCTCGCCAAGTTCATCATGCCAGGCAAGGACCCCGGCGGTCTGATCGTCACGATCCTGCTCGGCATCGCCGGCGGATTCCTGGGCGGGTATCTGGGCTCGCTGGCGGGCCTGGGCACGGTGACCGGATTCGATATCCGCAGTCTGTTGCTGGCACTCGGCGGATCGATCGTGTTGCTGATCCTCTATCGCGTGTTCAAGAAAAAGGCATAGCAGGGTTCGCTTCGGTCGGACGGGTGAACGCTTAAGAAGAGCCGTCCCCGGAGTCAAATCGGTCGTTGTCGGCGATGGGTCCCGCCTTCAGACGGCAGCCAGGCACATCGGTCCACCTCCTGACTTGCCCTGGCAGACCCGATGCGCCTCGAGTTTCCCGCTCGACGCACCCTGGCGATCTGCGATTGCATGGAGCCCATGGCGACAACTTCCTTTCACATGGCGCCGGACGCCTTCCGCCAGCACGGTCATGCGGTTGTGGACTGGATCGCGGACTACCTCGAGCGCGTCGAGTCCTACCCCGTTCTTGCCCAAGTTGCGCCCGGGCAGATTCGCGCCAGCCTGCCGCCGGCGCCTCCGGCTCAGGGTGAACCATTCGAGGCGATGCTGGCGGACGTCGGGAAGTTGATCCTGCCCGGCATCACACATTGGCAATCGCCGAGTTTCTTCGCCTTTTTCCCCGGGAACAACTCGGGGCCGTCGATCCTCGGAGACCTGCTGTGCTCGGGCTTGGGGGTTCAGGGAATGCTCTGGGCGACCAGCCCGGCCTGCACGGAACTCGAAACCCACGTGCTCGATTGGGTGGTCGACATGCTGGGCCTGCCCGCCCATTTCAAGTCCAATGCCGCCGGCGGCGGGGTGATCCAGGACTCCGCTTCGAGCGCGGCGGTCTGCGCCCTGCTGGCCGCTCGCGAGCGCGCGACCCAGGGCGAGAGCAACCGCCGCGGGTGCGACGGACGACTCGTCGCCTACGGCTCGCCCCAGACCCATTCCTCGATCGAGAAAGCGATGGGCGTCGTGGGGATGGGACGCGACAATCTGCGCCTGATCGACGTGGACGACTCCTTCGCCATGCGTGCCGATCTCCTCTTGGCACAGGTCCGACGCGACCGGGCGGCGGGCCTGGTGCCGTGTTTCGTCTGCGCCACGGTGGGCACCACGTCCTCGAACGCGGTCGATCCCCTGCCGGCCATCGGACGCATCTGCCGGGAAGAGCATCTCTGGATGCATGTGGATGCCGCGATGGCCGGGACGGCCGCGGTCTGTCCCGAGTACCGCTTTCTTCAGGACGGTCTCGATGCGGCGGACAGCTACTGTTTCAATCCGCACAAGTGGATGTTCACCAACTTCGATTGCGACTGCTTCTTCGTCGCCGACCGCGCGCCGCTGATCCGCGCGCTGTCGATCCTCCCCGAGTACTTGCGCAACCAGGCGACTCAGAGCGGCGCGGTGATCGATTACCGCGACTGGCACGTCCCGCTCGGACGGCGCTTTCGGGCGCTCAAGCTGTGGTTCGTGATTCGCCATTACGGGGTCGAGGGCCTGCGCCACCATGTCCGCCGCCACATCGAGTTGGCGCAGGCGTTCGCCCGCTGGGTCCGGGCCGACGACCGATTCGAGTTGGCCGTTCCCCCCCCTCTGAACCTGGTCTGTTTCCGGCATCGCGGAGGCGACGATGTCAATCAGCGGCTCATGGACCGTTTGAACGCAACAGGCCGGCTCTACCTGACGCACACGAAGCTGGGTGGGCGCCTGACTCTCCGGCTTTGCGTGGGCCAAACCCACACCGAGGAACGCCACGTCCGCGACGCGTGGGACCTCATCAGGCAGAGTATCGAGCGTTGAGGGCAAGGGGTTCGCGCTCCACCCTCAATTCGCGACCTTGTCCAACGGACTCCGCACCCCCAACCGAGCGCATCGGCGAGCCGACACGGCAAAGGTTCTCCCTCACTGCGCCGGGCCGCGATGAACCGCCAAGACACCGCGGCTCTTCCCGTGGGGAGTCCGTCCGACGGTTCTCAGATGCGCACGCGCCGCCACGCGCCAAAGACCACCAGACCAAGGCCGATGATCAAAGCGAACGCACCAGGCTCGGGGATGGGGGCCGCATCGAGCGTCATCTCGGTGAGCACGAAGTTGCCCGCGAGACCATACCCCGGCCCGGAGGACGGCAGAGTCGGGTGTTCGAGCACCTCCAATCTGACGCCAGTGATCCCCACGAGAAAGGAGTCCGCCATCACCGTGTAGATGTCAGCTCCAGTAGGCGGAGGCCCAGCGAGGATGCTGTCGTCTCCCAGCTTCGTCATGGTCGCGCCTGCCGAGGAAACGTACGAGAAGGGCGAAAGCACCGTCCAATTGGCGGTGAC
>DAOOQY010000842.1:0-2539 GCA_035389025.1 Verrucomicrobiota bacterium | reverse complement strand
GGCCCAGAGGGATTTGAACCCCCGACCAAGCGATTATGAGTCGCCTGCTCTAACCCCTGAGCTATGGGCCCAACAATTTGATAACAAATATACTACCAATTCGGAAAAACCGGAAGTTCGACAATCCCAGACTGAATTCTCATGCATGCCTGCATGTCCGGCTATCGCCAAGCCGCAGGCCCGACCAAGCAACAATCCGGCCCCCGGCAGCGGACCCCGATCTCCATTGTACTGCGCTGGAAATCATCCGGCACTTACTTTGCCCAAGTACGTGTCGGCGGCAAGCTGTTTCGGGAGAGCTTGAAGACCGGCGTCTTCACCGTCGCCATACTGCATCTGGCGGACTTCATCCAAGAGAAGCGGACCGACTGTGGTGCCGAAACGCGCGCGGATGACGGCCGGATGACGTTCGGAGAGGCGCTGGCGGTGTACCGGCAGCGGTTGGAGGGGGCCCGGACCTGAAGGACGGAGACGAGGATTGTCGCAGTTGCGCTTGCCTGCGACGAGACGAGTGTCTACGATAGACGCGTATGAAGATTACCCCATTCCTTGCTGGCGCCGCGGCTGCGGGCTGCGGTGTGTTCTTCGCGGCTCAGGCCCAGATTTACACGGAGGACCCAGTCGTATTGGTCAACGACTACATCTCCATGGGCGAGTTCAACACGGCGGGGGACGCCGAAGGCTGGTTGCTGAATCCCTCCGCGATTGCGCCGTTCAAGGTCGCCAACGGCGAACTGGAAGTCACCACCACGGGCGGCGACCCGTGGTTCTATCGGGTCGACTTCGCCAACCCCCTGGGGGTGCCGCCGGAGTTCACCATCGTCGAGGTTCGCCTCAAGTTGCTGACCGGCGCGCGCGACGGTTGGGAGATGTTCTGGGGCAGCACGACGCGGCCGGGGCCGGCCGGCGGCCAACGGATCGCTTACACCCTCAGCTTTGAGGACAGCGAGTACCACATCCTCCAGTTCGATCTCACCGAACAACTGGCCGACGGCGCCTCCCTCGATGATTTCCGCATCGACCCCGGGCAGGGCGCCGGCAACAAGTTCCTGGTGGACTACGTGCGCGTCGGCACGGTCTCCGCCGACAGCGACGAAGATGGTCTGCCGGACACCGTCGAAACCAGCACGGGGGTGTTCGTGAGCGCGCGCGACACCGGGACCGATCCGACCAAGCCCGACACTGATGGCGATGGCGTCAACGACGGCACCGAAGTGCACTATGGAACGGATCCGAACAACCCCGCCGAGTTCCCCGTGCCGTCCATCGACAAGTACTCCCAGAACCCCGCCGAGTACATCGTGGGCGTGGCGATTGACCCGAACGTTCCAACCACAAGCAACGGGACCGTCACCGGCTTCGATGTGGCGCCGGCCCTCCCCGATGGCTTGATGCTCGATCCCACCACCGGTGAGATCACCGGCACGCCCATCGTCGCCGCCCTCGCGGCCGACTACACGGTGACGGCGACCTTCACGGGCGGCAAGACCGACACCGAAGTGGTCAACATCACCGTGCGCACCCCGTACTTCGACTACACCCTGCCGCAGTACACGCTCAAGGTGAACGTGACGGCGAGCGAAATCGTGCCCAACGTGCATGGCGAGTACCCGACGACGTTTGAAGTCGCGCCGGCGCTCCCTGACGGCTTGGTGCTGGACCCGCCCAGCGGCACCATCTACGGCACGCCCACCACCTACACGCCGCCCCAGGCGTACACGGTTGTGGCGACCTACGCGGCCTCTCCCAAGTACACGAACCTCGTAACCCTCGCGGTGCTCGAAGACCCGGTCCTGACCATTGATCCGGAGAAGAATGTGCTCGAGTACTTCTCTCTGGGTGAATTCGAGGACCCGGCTGATGCCGCCGGCTGGTTCTCCAACGGCATCCAGACTCCTTTTGAAGTGCTGGACGGCGCGTTGGTGGTCATCACGACGGGCGGCGACCCGTTCTTCGGCAAGAACCCCACCCTGCCGGCCGACCTCCGCATCATCGAATTCAGCATGAAGGTGGTGGATGGCTCGGCTGTGCCCACGAGCATCTACTGGTCGGAGAACGCTCCCAATCGCGGCTACAGCGAAGCGACGCACTACCAGTTCCCGGAACTCCTCGAGGATGGCGAATTCCACGTCTATCAGATTGACTACACCAAGGCGATGATGGGCATGTTCAACGGCATCCGCATCGACCCGAGCGGGGTCGCGGGGCTCACGGCGCACTTTGGCTACATCCGGGTGGGAAGCTTCCTTCCGCGGCTGAAGACCGAATACAGTGACGGCTATCTCCGCATCTTGTGGCCGAGCGTTGCGACCGATTTCAAGCTCGAGGTGGCGCCCGCCGTCACGGGCACGTGGGCCGATTCCAGCGACCCGGTCGTGGTGGAAGATGACATGAACGTCGTCACTGTCGCAACGAGCGGCGCCGGCAAGTTCTACCGGCTCAAGCAGCAGTAACACCCCATCTGAGTGGGGCCGGTGGAAGGCCTTCGTCAGTGTGGGAGGAGGCCCTGCAGGAAACGCCCGGTATGCGAGTGCGGATG
>DAOOQY010000841.1:0-2543 GCA_035389025.1 Verrucomicrobiota bacterium | reverse complement strand
CGCTCGCGCAACGGGAGCAGATGCAGCCGGAACAAATCGAGGCGGTGGTAGAGGTCTTCGCGGAATTGCCGGGCGGCGACGAGTTCCTTGAGCGGTTGACTGGCGGCGGCGACGAGGCGGACATCAACCTCGATCGATTTGTTGGCGCCCACGCGGCGGATCGTACGATCCTCGATCGCGGTCAGCACTTTGGCCTGCAGTGCGGGCGAGAGACTCGGCAGCTCGTCCAGAAACAGCGTCCCGCCGTTCGCCGCCTCGAAAAGACCCATCCGCGCCGTCCTGGCATCGGTGAACGCGCCGCGCTCGTGGCCAAAAAGCTCGGACTCGGCCAGCGCCTCAGGCAGCGCGGAGCAATTGACCTCGACCAGTGGCAATGTGGCGCGCGGGCCCTGCTGGTGAATCCAGCGGGCGATCGTCGTTTTGCCGGTGCCCGTTTCGCCTTGGATCAGGACCGGCGCCGGCGTCCCCTCGACGCGCTGGTCCGCTGCCAGGATTTTGTCGAGTTGACCGCGCAAGTCACTGAGGGAGGCGCCAAAGAAGAACTCGCCCACGCGCGTTTGTTCGCGCCTGTATTCGTCCCGCCGGGCCGATTGGCGCGTCCGCCGGGCGCGTTCGAGGACCAGCGGCAGTTCGAGCGGGTTGAACGGCTTGACCAGGAAGTCCAAGGCGCCGAGCTTCATCGCCTCGACAGCGCTGGGGACGTTGGCGAAGGCGGTCATGATGACGACGCCGACATGGCTGGCGAAAGCTTTCTCGCGGAGGAGGTCCAGACTGAGTCCGTCTGGGAGATTCAGGTCCAGGAGGGCAAACTCGAAATCGAGATCTCGGGCGAATTGCCGGGCGGCGCGCAAGTCCGCTGCGCAGGTGACATCGGCGCCGAGTTGTTCGAGCGTAGCCGCGACCTGCCGCCTGAGCAGCGGATCGTCCTCGACAATCAAGACGCCCAATCCCGTCAGATTCGATGATCGCATGCCTGGGCGATGCGCAAAGCGAATCGCCAACCCAGAGCAGAATAGCGAACCGGCCCCTTCGTCAAGTCAGACGAAGGGGCCGGCATGTGTGGAGACTGAACCAGCCACTACGGTTGTTCAGCCTCCTGCAACGGACTGGTTGGTTGCGTCGAGACGGTGCGAAATGCGCGCGCGCGCCTCATTTCTGGGGTTTCCCTGCCCGCCGTGGTTGTTCGGCCGAGGGTTTGTTTTGGCGGGCATTCTTTCCCGGCGTGACTTTGGGCGGTTGGATCACTCGCACTGTGTCGAAACCCTCGTAGATTTCAGCTTCACCGGTTGCCTCGTCGGTGATGATCACCGTGAGCTTCAATTCGACTGCGACTGTCCCTTGCGCCAGGTCCGCCAGGTCCGCCTTGAGGGCGGAAAGCTCGAACTTGGCCACCAGATCGCCGCAGTCGTCAGACTTGATGACCTTGGCAGGCAACTCGTCGTTGAGCGTCGCTGCGACACTGAATCCTTCGCCGGGAAGGGGCAGGTCGGTGTGCACGGTCATCCAGTTGCCGCCGGCCCTCGAGTTCAGGTTGACGACCGCTGGAGAGCACTGGATCTGGATTGTGATTGGCTCGTCGACGGGCGGAACCGGGGGATCATCTTGGGCCTGCGCGGGTGTCAATAGCACAGCGAGGGCGGACGTGATTGCCGCGCTCCATTTGAGCGACTGACTGAATGTGTGGGTCTTTTGCATAGCAATTGTGTTTCTGCGTTGTTTTGTTTTCCCAGCTTCATTGCTGGCCTGAGCAAGCCTGCGCAAGTCGAATGCCAACGCATTCGATCGGGCAACCCAGGGGATGCCAACCTGGAATCCGCGCAGCCTCGACAATGGGCGTTTCGAGCGAGAAATCGGATGTTTCGGGACTCGTCGAGCGAGCTCAGGCGATGAGGATTGGCGATGAGGACCAGGAGTTGTGCCGACTCAACACGCGCAGCGATGTGGGGAGTATTCCTCAAGCCGAAGAGGCCCGCTTGGGGACAATCTCCCAGATCGAGCCTCGGGAACAAGAGATCACACCGTCGCAGTCGGAGTGTCGATCGTGCCGCGCAGGCGCCCGTCCTCCATCTCGCACGTGCGGTCGAAGACATCAAGGGACCGGTGGTCATGGGTGACGACGAGGACGGCCGCCGCCCGTTCGTGGGCGACTTTGCGAAACAACTCCATGACCTGTCGACCGCGATGGCTGTCGAGCGCGGCCGTGGGTTCGTCCGCCAGGATCAGGCTGGGGTGGTTGGCCAGGGCGCGGGCGACGGCAACTCGTTGTTGCTGGCCGCCGGAGAGGGCGTCGGGGAGGTTGTCGGCGCGGTCGGCGACACCGAGGTGCCGCTGTCGACTTGGTCGCACGTCGCCGTCACGTTGCTCGCAGACGGCCCGTCGGTGACGGTCGCTTTCTGGCTCAACGGCAAGGCCTCCGGCGGAGGCGTGATCGCCGCGCCCGGCTTCACGCCCGCGACGGGCCTCGACATCGGACACCTCCCGGCGCACAGCGCGGGCAAGCATTTCGACGGCTACATCGACGAGGTGCGGATCTCGACTTCAGC
>DAOOQY010000840.1:0-2556 GCA_035389025.1 Verrucomicrobiota bacterium | reverse complement strand
ATGGTGCAGGAACTGGACCGGACCCTTGGGCTTGCGCTCGATGGTCATCTGCACTCCCTCCCGGGGTTTCAGTCGCTGCCTCCGGAACTCCTGCAGTTGCGGCACGTCGCTTTGAGCGGAGACGGCGAGCCGACGCTGTGCCCGAATTTCTGCGAGGCCGTCGAGGCCATTGTGCATCTGCGGGCCCTTTCGAAGTATCCGTTCTTCAAGATCGTTCTCACATCGAATGCGACCACTCTGGACCACCCCGGCGTGCAGGCCGGGCTGCACACCTTGACGCCGCAGGACGAAATGTGGCTGAAGCTCGATGCGGGCACGCGGGATTATTTCGACCGGATCGATCGCTCGACGGTCCCGTTCGAGAAGGTGCTCGAGAACATCCTCAAGCTCGGCCGGCAGCGCCCGATCGTGATTCAGAGTCTCTTCGCCCGGTTCAACGGCGAGGAACCGCCGTCCGAGGAGATCGATCAGTTCGTCGCGCGGTTGCGGGAACTCAAGGAAGCCGGGGCCCGAATCTCGCTGGTGCAAATCTACTCGGCGATGCGCCCCACGATGCATCCGGAGTGCGGGCATCTGCCGCTCAAGACACTGTCCCGCATCGCCCACACCGTCCACACCGGCACCGGCCTGCAGGTCGAGGTGTACTGACGCATGCTGGCCCATCTCTGGCGTTGGGGCGGGTTCGTGAAGTTCTCGCACACGGCGTTTGCGCTCCCTTTCGCCCTGGCTGCCATGGCGGTCGCGGCGCGGGACCAGCGCGGCTGGCCCGGCTGGCGCACGTTCGCGCTGATCCTGGCGGCGATGGTCTGCGCCCGCACCTGCGCCATGGCTTTCAACCGCATTGCGGACCGGCGTTTCGACGCCGCCAATCCGCGCACAGCGGGGCGGCATTTGCCTGCTGGCACGGTGAGTCTGGCCGGGGCCCTGGTCTTTTGGGCGGTGAGCGCGATCGGTTTCATCGGCGCCGCCTACCTGATCAATCGCCCGTGCTTTTATCTCTCCCCGGTGGCTCTGGTGCTGATCTGTTTCTATTCCTTGACGAAGCGGTTCACGGACTTCACCCACGTGTTTCTCGGCATTGCGCTGGCCCTCGCGCCGCTCGGGGCCTGGCTTGCGGTGACCGGCACGTTCGAGTTCCTGCCCGTGCGCGACGGAGCGCTGTCGATGCGCCACAGCGCGCTGTTGGCGGTGTTGCTCGCCATTGCGGTGGTGTTTTGGCTGATCGGGTTCGACATCATCTACGCCCTGCAAGACTACGAGTTCGACCGATCTCACGGCCTGCACTCGCTGGTGGTGCGGTGGGGGGTGAAGAACGCCCTCGGCGCCTCCTTTCTCTCGCACTTCATCATGTGGATGGTGCTGGCCGTGTTTGGCTTTCTGGCCCGCTTCTGGGCGGCCTACATGATCGGCCTGGGCATCATCGCCTTCTGCCTGGTTCTGGAACACTGGCTGGCGCGCAAGCGCAGCCTCAAGTGGATCAACGTCGCCTTCTTCCGCCTGAACGCATTGATCAGCGCCGTGTTCCTCGTCGTCACCGTGGCCGAGGTCGCCTTTCCGCGCTTCCGGTATCTGGCGCGCTGATCCGGCCGGCTCTACTTGCTGAACCGGAAGTTGGCCAGATCGAAGTCCTGAATGACATAGGACTTGATTTCAAGACGGAGTTTGCCGGCTCGCTTGGCCTCCGTCTCGCCGCCCGCCTCGATAAAGTCGGCGTAGCTGATGATCTCCGCCCGAATGAAGCCCTTCTGCATGTCGGAGTGAATCGTGCCGGCGGCTTCCCAGGCGGTGGTCCCCGACCTCACCGGCCAGGCGCGGTTCTCCTTGCCTCCGACAGTGAGGAAGGAAATCCAGCCGCCTTCGGCAAACGCCCGGAGCATGAGCGCGTCCGGTTGTTCGAGGTCCGATGCGTCGGCGACAACGACTGGTTTCAGGGTCTGGAAGCTGTGGGCGGCGACGGCTTCGAGTTCGTCCTTGCCAAGTCCCGCCTTGAACACCGTCCGCTCGTTCTCGAGTTCGGTCCGAATCTTCTCCAGCACAACCCGCTCGGCGTCGGGCGGGTTGCGTCCGAGACGCGTTTCGACGAATTCGAGGTCGTGGAGGATGAGATCGGGGAACCGATCGCGATGGACCAGGATGGCATCGGCCTCGAGCGATTCATCTTCTCCGACCAGGTCGACCTGGGCGTACGCCTTCTTCTTGGCCTCAACCAACTCGTGGGCCTTGTCCAGACGCGAATCCTTCAGGTTGTGTTTGCCCAGCGGCAAATCCGCCAGACCGAACGCGCAAATCTTCATCGGCCATGATTAGCGTCTGTCCCCTGCCCGTTTCAACAGGAATCCGCCCGGATGTTGCTGCAGAGTCGGTCGGATACGCTGCGCACTTCCCTCACCCCGGCCCTCTCCCATCCGATGGGAGAGGGTGTCCCGCGATGCGCATACGCGTCAACCTAAGGGCGGCTGAGACGGGGATCTTGCACGGAAGCTGCCCGGGCACGAACGTGTGCGGTAGCGCCAAGCGTCTGGAGTGCGTGTGCTTCAGCACCGCTATGGTATGGTG
>DAOOQY010000839.1:0-2560 GCA_035389025.1 Verrucomicrobiota bacterium | reverse complement strand
CCCCGCGCGCGGCGGCCGCCTCTTCCATCTCCCGCAACGCCGTGGCCCGCGCATCGGCCAGGACGCGCTCATACGATGCGGAGCGGCCGCCGACCAGATCGCGCACGCTGGCGAACACGTCGCGGAAGAGGTTGGCTCCGATGATCGCCTCGCCCGTCGCGATGCCGAGATACTCCTGGACGGGCCTGCCCTCGATGTGATGAGTTGTGGTTGTGATCATGCATGACCGATACCCCAGAGGCGGCGCGAAGCAAACCAAAACAAGCCAAGATCGCAAAACTCCGGACAGGCGCGTGAGGAAGAACCGGCTTCTGCTTGTCTCGGCCTCGCCTTTCGGCCATTTTCGCCCGTTTGTGAATCGAACCGGCCGTCGTTGATGTCGATGCTAGCGCGCATTTCTCACCAAGTTCTGAAGAACGCGAAGCCGATGTCCTCGAAAGGTGCGCTCATGCGCGATAGCATCGTGCCAAGCGCTCGAACGAGGATCGCGAAAGCGATCCATGCCGCGGCCGTGACAGTGTTGGTGAGCACGGTTTCTCCTGCGTCGGCTCAAGAGCGGGTGCTGGGCGCGGACATTTCCTACTGGAACTGCGGCAGTTCCAGCACCGGGATTTCCCCGGCCAACTGGAGCACCGCTTTCGCCTCCGGCCGGCGGCGGTTTGTCTTCATCCGGGCCACGCGCGGCGGCACGACAGGCGTGGACCAACCGCAGGGCACGCCGGGTGGCGGTGCTTTGTCGACCCTGTCACGACGGTACGACGATCCGCGATTTGTGCAGAATATCACCCGCGCCGTCGCCGCCGGGATGCTGGCCGGGCCGTATCACTTCGCCCGCCCGGACGTGGCGGGGAACACCGGGGCGGACGAGGCGGACCATTTCATCCATATGGCGGGGGCGTGGATGCGGCCCGGTTATCTGATGCCGATCTGCGACTTCGAGGCGGGCGCGGGGGGCGACGCGCTGGCTCAGTTCGCCATCGATTTTTCCAACCGGATGAATGCGGTTCTGCGCATCCGACCGGGCATCTACATCAACGGAAATTACTCGAGCATTCTCCAGGGGGCGACGGCGGCGCGTCGCGACTTGCTCGCCAAGCCGGTCGCTTTTGCTCCCAGCGCGACCGGCCCGGCGTTCCCGATGCTGTGGAACGCGCGCTATCCGGACAACGGCAACCCGAGCGCGATCCCGGTCCAGACGGGCAGCCCCAAGCACACCTACACAACGTACGCGGGGTATTACGGTCCGTGGGACGACTACGGCAACGCGAATCCGTGGTCCTTCTGGCAGTACGCCAGCACGGTCTCGATTCCCGGCTTCGCCGCCGTCGATGGGACCGTGGACGGCAACGTCGCCCACGGCGACATCGAGGACGTCCGCAACTCTCTCGTTCCGGCGGTTTGGTGGAGCGACCGCGGCGGCGATTGGAGCGTGCTGACCAATTGGAACAGCGGTCAACCGGTCGTGGCGCCCGTCACACCCCCCGACCAGGCGACGCCGTACGCCACCAGCCCGTTGCCTGCGCCGCGGCTGCCGGGCGCGGCGGGCGGCGGCCCAGCCTCTGGCCAGTTTGACACCGTCATCATCGAGCGGCCCGCGGCCACCGTCACCGTCACCGTCTCCGCCGGAACCCACACCATCCGAAAACTCTATCTGCGCGAGGCGCTCAATCTCACGGGCGGCTCGCTGACGATCAACTACAACCCGCATTACCGGGCCGATGATTCGCTGCACGTCCGGCACGCCGGACCGGTCTCGGCCCAGTTCTCCGGTCCGGTCTCGATCGGCGACAACGCCAGCCTGACTGTCCACACGCTGCAGGTGGATGCGAGCCGCGTGTTGACGCTGGCCGGCGGGACTTTCACCTTCGATACCGTCCACCTGATGCCGCACGCGACGGCCCCCGCCAGGATTCTCGTGACCGGAAACGTGAGCGTGAACCCCTACTCGGATGCCACCGCCATCATCGCCAGGGGCGCGGGCACCGGCGGTTCCGGATCCATTGACCTCGGCGGCGGCATGCGCGCGATCGCCGTGGGAGATCGCGCGAGTGAAGTGGATCTCGCCCTCGACGTTCCGCTCGCCAACGGCGGCCTGTCGAAGACGGGTCCGGGGACGCTGCGTCTTGCTTCGGCCAACACCTACGCCGGCGGGACCACCGTGTTGGGCGGTCGATTGCTGGTGACCAACCCTGCCGGCTCGGGCACCGGCGTCGGCGGCGTGACGGTCGAGGGCGGCACGCTCGGAGGCACGGGCGTCATCGCCGGCGCCGTCACCATCGATCGCGAAGGCACACTCGCCCCGGGCGTGTCCATCGGCACCCTCACCCTGCAAAGTCCTCCAGCACTGGGCGGCGTCCTGATGCTGGAAATCGATCGCAATGGCGGCGCGCCGGTGGCGGACAGGATCGCCCTGACCGCCGGCACGCTCAGTTTCGGGGGGACGCTGGTGGTCACGAACGTGGGGGCCGTTCTGGCGGGCGGCGAGAGCTTCCGGCTGTTCGTCGCGCTGGCTTGCGCCGGCGCGTTCGCGAGTTGGCGTCTGCCGCCACTGGGCGCGGGC
>DAOOQY010000838.1:0-2561 GCA_035389025.1 Verrucomicrobiota bacterium | reverse complement strand
TTCACCTCGATTCTCCCCGTGCTCCTGCTCAGCATCCCGTGGTCGTCCGACAACCCAAGCACCAGCGCGGCCGGGGCCTCGATCATCCGGTTCCTCGTGCGCGCCCTGCAGATCATCCTGGTGGCCGCCTGTTTCTCCGTCTTCTTCGATACGCGCTGGAGCCCCCGCCAACTCGGCGCGGTGTTCGGCGCGGTGTTTCTGCCCCTCTATTACCTGTCCGCGTTGAGCTTGGGCTACTTCGCCGGCTATTTCCTGCTCCTGACCGTGCCGGCCAAGGGCCGGGGCTGGCCCCAGGCTCCAAGCCTCTTGGAGAGGCTGGGCAAGACAGGCCCCGCGTTCGCCGCGTTGGTCCTGGTGGCGACACTGGTTCTTCTGGGCGGGAGGAACTGGCGTCTTTTGGCGGCGGCGAATGCGCCGGCCCTGGCCAAGGTTGCCGATCAGATGGTGGAGGCGTTGCCGGCCCAAGGGGCGTACGTGCTGAGTGACGGAATCGAGGACTTGCTGCTGCTCGAAGCGCGGTGGCGCCACACGCGCGGTGTTCCGCCCCATGTCTTCGTCCATGCGAACTGGCTCGAGTTCATCAAGTACCACGAGCGGCTCGGCAGGCAATACCCGGGGCGTTGGCCGGTCACCCCCGAGCTGTCCCAGATGTCCGAACCGCTCAACCCCGGCCTGCTGACCGCGATGCTCGGAAATCTCGCGTTGACCAACTCGGTCTATTTCATCAACCCGAGTTTCGGCTCGTATTTCGAGGTCTTGCGCCTTGTCCCGACCGGGCCGATCTACCGGGCGCGGACGATCCCCCTCGATCAGATCATGCCTGCGCCGCTGGCTCAGGACGATCTGGCCGCAGCGCGACAGTTCTGGGAAGCAACTGCCCCCTCGATCGAACCGTTGGTCGCACGCACGGATTCGAGCCTGGCCAGCGCCTTTCTGAAAGGCTTCTACGGGCGCGCCCTCAACCATTGGGGCGTGACTCTGCAACGCCACGGCGATATTGCCGGCGCCGCCCGTTGGTTCGACCTCGCCGCGCGCCTGAGTCCAGACAACACGTCCGCCCGTGTCAACCGGGCGCGCAACGCCGAATTGCGTCACGCGCTCGAGCCTGGGGAGAAGCCCAGCGACACGATCGAAGTTTCGGTGGGTCAGTGGGACCGCTTTCTGCGCGCGTTCGGTCCGTTCGATCACCCGCGCTGGAGCCTGGAAACGGGCGCTTGGTTCGCCCGGGCCGGATTCTATCGGCAGGCGTTCATCGAGTTCGAACGGGTCAGCGCGCTGTCGCCGACCAATACCGTCGTCCAACTCTGGCGCGACAACATGGCGATCATGACCCGGCTCCGATTGGGAGACGCTGCGGCCGCGGAGAAACAGGCGATTGCTTTGCAGGAGAAGTTCCCGCGCGAGGAGATCGCCTTCGAGGCCCTGACGCAGGTCTACCTGGCCACCGGGCGGGTGACCAACGCCCTGGCAAACGTCGAGCGGCAGCTCGCACTCAACTCGACGAACGCGAATGCGATGCTCAACAAGGCTGCGTTCCATATGCAACTGCTGGAGTTTCCGCAGGCGATTACGACGCTCGACGCGCTCCTCGCCCTCCAGCCCCAGAACCAGGCCGCCTTGCTCAATCGCGCCATCGCTCAACTCCAGGACAACCGCCTCGACAAGGCCCAACAGGATTACCTCCTGCTCCTCAAGACCGCTCCCGAAGCCCCCGTGGTCCACTACGGCTTGGCTGAGATCGGCTACCGGCAGACCAACTACACTGCGGCGCTCACTCACTACGACAAGTACCTGCAATTCGCCCCCGTGGGAACCGACGAGTACAAGGCCGTCCAACAGCGTGTTCAGGAACTCCGGCAACGCAGCAAGGGGCGTTAGCCCGCATAGCTTTCATCTTGCGAAGTCTCATCTGCGCGTGCACACACGGAGCATGGAGTATGCGGGCTAGCCCGCCTTCGGTTTCTCGGGCCGCGTCCGAAGCGCCCGGGCTCGACCGATGCGCCCCGCTCCCGGGGCGGGGCCGGCAGACCCACTTCACGCTCGCTCCGGGCGCGCCCGCGTGCCGGCGATTGCATCGCGCATGCGCGTCATTCACCTGATCACACGGTTGATCGTCGGCGGAGCGCAGGAGAACACGGTGGCTTCAGTGCTTGGACTCCGGCGCAAACCGGGCCTCGATGTCACTTTGGTCGCCGGTCTGACGACCGGCCCGGAAGGCTCGCTCGAATCCCTGGTTGCTTCCGAACCCGGCCTGCTGACCCGGCTTCCCGCGCTCGTGCGCCCAATCCATCCCTGGCTCGACTGGCGCGCCGTTCGCGAACTCACGGCCCTGTTCCGAAAGCGCCGGCCGGACATCGTCCACACCCACAGCGGCAAGGCCGGCATCCTTGGGCGCCTGGCCGCGCGGCGGGCGGGTGTGCCCACAATCATCCATACCATTCACGGCCCGTCGTTCGGTCCGTTCCAGGGGCCTCTGGCCAACGGGGCATTCCGCTGTGCGGAGCGCTATGCGGGGAGATTCACCACCCACTTCGTCGTCGTTGCCAACGCCATGGCCGACC
>DAOOQY010000837.1:0-2567 GCA_035389025.1 Verrucomicrobiota bacterium | reverse complement strand
GGTCTTGGAGACCTGCGCCATCAACTGGTTCAGACCACCGAGATCTATGCCAAAGTGGACATCGCGGCCTTGCGCGCGCTGGCGCAACCTTGGCCAGGAGGTGCCCAATGAAAAGGTTGAGCACGTATCTGGACGAGTATCTAGAACTGCGGCACAAGCTGGGCTTCCGTCTGCGTCTGGCCGGTGGGTTGCTTCGTCGCTTCGTGCTCTTTGCCCAGAAGAACCGGGCTTCCTTCATTACCAGGAAGCTGGCCGTGCAGTGGGCCACCCAACCCGCCGACTGCCAGCCAGCCCAATGGGCCAATCGACTGGGGATGGTACGGCGCTTTGCCCAGTACGTGAGCGGCACGGACCCGCGCACCGAAATCCCGCCGCCAGAACTGTTGCCGCATCGCTACCACCGTAAGCCCCCTTATCTCTACAGCGACCGCGAGGTTCGCCGACTCATCCATGTTGCCCGCCAACTTCCATCGCCCGATGATCTTCGCGCCGCCAGCCATGCGACCGTGTTCGGATTGCTGGCCGTGACGGGGATGCGGGTGGGGGAGGCGATCGCTCTGGACCGCGTGGATGTCGACCTCTCACAAGGGATCCTCACCGTGCGGCAAGCCAAGTTCGGCAAATCCCGTTTGCTCCCCGTTCACGCTACCACCCAAAAGCAACTTCAGGGGTATGCTCGCTTGCGAGACCGCCTTTGCCCTTGTCCCAAGACACCCGCCTTCTTTGTTTCTGAGCGTGGGACGCGGCTGACCGACTGCACCGTGCGTCGCTGGTTCGTCATTGTGTCCCGTCGCATTGGCTTACGCGCGCCCGCCGACCGGCGCGGCCCACGAATTCACGATCTGCGCCACCGCTTTGCCCATCGGGTTCTGCTCAACTGGTACCGGCAGGGCCTTGACGTCGAGGCGCTTCTGCCGACCTTGACCACCTACTTGGGTCACGGGCATATAGCCGACACCTATTGGTACATCACGGCGAGCCCCGAACTTCTTACGTTAGCGACTCAGCGTTTGGAACGTCCGAAGCGAGGGAGGTTCGCATGAAGAACCCGCCGACCTTTGCCGGACTATTGCAGTCCTTCTTCACCGAGCGGCTCATGGGCCAACGCAATGCCAGCCCGCACACCATTGCCAGCTATCGCGATACGTTCCGGCTCCTGCTGGCCTTCGCCCAGGCTCGCCTCCGCAAGCCCCCGACGACCGTGGCCCTGGAGGACTTGGATGCGCCGTTCCTGGGTCGCTTCCTCGACCACCTGGAAACGGACCGTGGCAACATCCCCAGGAGTCGTAACCTGCGCTTGGCCGCGATCCACTCGTTCTTCAAGTACGTCGCTCTCCACGAACCCAGCCAGAGCGCCTTGGCGCAACGGGTCCTCGCCATCCCCTGCAAGCGGCACAAGACCCGACCCATCGACTTCCTCGCACGTCCCGAAGTCGAAGCCCTCTTGGCTGCCCCCGATCAACGAACCTGGATGGGGAGGCGCGACCGCACGCTGCTGCTGGTGGCAGCACAAACCGGGCTGCGCGCTTCCGAGTTGATCGGCCTCCGCTGTCAAGATGTCACCTTCGGAGCGGGTGCTCATGTGCAGTGCACCGGTAAAGGACGCAAGCAGCGCTGCACTCCTCTGCGCAAGGATGCCATCACGGCCTTGCGTGCATGGCTACGTGAACGTAATGGTCAACCCGCCGATGTCCTCTTCCCCAATGCCCGCGGACAACGGCTCAGCCATGATGGGCTGGCCTACATCCTGGCCAAACATGTGGCCACCGCTCGCCAACAGTGTGCTTCCCTGGTAAACAAAAGAGTTACCCCGCACGTGCTCCGCCACAGCCTTGCAATGGAATTGCTGCAAGCCGGCGTAGACCGATCAGTCATCGCTCTCTGGCTGGGCCACGAAACCCTGGATACAGTCCAGGTTTATCTGCATGGCAATCCCGAGCTCAAGGAACAGGCGTTAGCCAAGACCAAGCCGTTCAACGGACGCCTGGGTCGCTATCGACCAGATGACCAACTCCTGGCCTTCCTCCAGGGGCTCTAATTATTCCGAGTCGAAAAGCCAAGAATCTCTGAAACCTCAGACTTTTGGAGCGTTCTCATCCGCCACTCGGAATAATCCGGAACTCGGAATGATGCCGAAAGTCGTGCAACCGCGGGCCGCGCCGCACGCCCGGACGGCGGATGCCGATCTGCCGAGACAAAGCCCGAAAGATGGAGCTCAGACTCGTTTTGTGCAGCTGTTTGCCGCGGCCGGTCATGAGGAAGTAAGGAATGGGGCGTCCCGCGAAGAACCGGTCGCGGCGTCGGGCGTAGTCCCGCAACACCGCCCGCGTGGACGGATGCAGGGGAACGAGGCGCGACTTCCCGAACTTGGCTCCGCGAACCGTGAGGACCCCCGCTGACAAATCGACGTCTTGCGGTTGAAGGCTGATCGCCTCCCCCAGCCGCAAGCCGGTGACCGCCAGCAGGCCGAACAGGCAGTAATAGGTATGGCGCTGCAACGGGTAGCGGATCTTCAGGTTCCGCGCTGCGGCGAGCAATCGCCGGATCTCGTCCGCGGAATAGAGATA
>DAOOQY010000836.1:0-2567 GCA_035389025.1 Verrucomicrobiota bacterium | reverse complement strand
GCCCGGCTTGGGCATCGAGTGGGCCATCATCCAGCGCCGCCAGACGTTTTGCGCACGCATCCAGTCTCCCTGCCAGAATTGCAGCACGATCAAAGGCGTCCGAATTTCCTCGCCTGGCAACAGTTTGAAGCGGGTCAGTTCCTGGCCGGCCCGCAGACGCAGACCGCGTCCGGCGTCCCGGGCGAACTCCGCCGCCCACTGGCCGGGCCAGCCGACGACGACAATCAGGCCGCGCCCGGGCGGCCATTCCAGATTGAAGTACGACCAGTCGGTGTTGGTGGGCCGCCCGCCGGCAGCGCCAATGCGGCAGGTTGTGCCCGGGGCGAGCAGCGTCTCGCGCGGCCCGTAATCGTTGCCATCCGCAGGGGAGCCGACGGCATGATGCAGGAGGAATTCGCCGCTCTCGCCACGGTCCATCTGCGCGTCCAAGGGCTGAATCTGCTCGAGGATGGGCGTGTCGACTGTGCCCGTGTTTCTGAAATGGAGAGTCCACTCGATCGTGGGGAAGTCGCGATACTCGATGGCGACGCAGCGCAGTTCGAGGCCGGTCTTCGGATCGGTGAAGGAGAGCGTGTGCTCGGTGCGTTGGTCATCGAGGATTCGCGAGTGAAGGACGCGCTGCCAGGACGCGATGGTCTCGGCCGAGGGGCGCCCATCGTAAACAAACGAAAACGGCGGGTCGGTCGTGAAGAAAGACAGCCGCTGGCCTCCCCGTGCGTTCTTGGTCGAGGACGCGTCGACCGCCAAGCCCGTTCCCGGGTCCGGGGCTGGCGCAGGGGCGCGCCCTTGGAATCGAGCGGCAACCCATTGGCGCGCATCGAGCAACTCGTCGCCCGACACGGTGACCGCTCGAGTGCCGAGCGTGGACACGACAAGCAGAACAGCGATCCCCGCACGAATCCAGTGTGTCATGGCCGACCTTCTACTCGAACCCGATCCGGGTGAACAGCTCCGAGATTCCGGGGCTCGTCCGCGGTCAGGATGGTCACGGGGAGACGACGGTGACGGACTCGACCTCGTCGGTGGCAACCGGTTGCTCGACGCCGTCAAGACGCGGGAAGCGCGTATGGTCGAGCACAAGACGCCCCACCTTCTCGGCGAAAACCACCGGACGCAAGTCGGGCGCCGCGAGACTCAGACGCGCATCCTCGACCGTCAGTGTCTCGACATGTCGCGCGTAGATTCCCCAGGCGGGAAGCGGACGGGCATCGACCCCGGGCCCCCTCACCGGTTGCTTCGCCTGTGCCGCCGTCCCCCCTCCGGCCCATTCGACGCTCAGGTTGCGGAGCACGACATTCGTGATGGGTGTGTCGGCCCAGCTTTCGACCGAGAGGGCGGAGCGATAGACGCCCGTGGCGGTCAGGCCTGCGACAGTGACGCGCCCGACGGTATTGCCGGGTTTGATCCAGAGCGTCACGGGAGAGGCCACGTTGCGCATCGTATTGTTCGACAGCAGCACATCATCGAGCGGACCCTGGGTGGCGTCCCAGGCGCCGGGCTGCAGGATGATGCCTGAAAGCATGTTCGTGCGCCGCTGTTCGCGGCTGGTGCGATGAGGCTCCTCCCCCGGGCCGTAAAACAGACAGCGATCGACGATCAGGCCCGTCGCAGGGCCGATCAGGCGAATCCCGTTGCAGGACGAGTTGATGATGCAATCGGAAATGACGGTGTTGTCCCAGTACCGTCCGGCAATGGCATCGTCGCCCGTGTAAAACCGGCAGCCGGTGATTCGGACGTCGCGGCACCAGCGCTGCGGCGCGCCGCGCCAATGGACGCCGTCCCAGCCGCCGATGAATGTGACCTGGCGAATATCCATGCAGTCGCTCACCTGGGCGAACAGGGCATAGTTGGCCGAGTCAATGATGGTCACGTCGCGCAGGGTGAACCGCCGGCAATTGACCAGCACAATCGTATGCGGGCCGCGCATCCGTTCCTCGCCCGTCGGGTCAAAAACGCGGTTGCCGTCGATGATCCCGGGCCCGCCGACGCCGATGTCCTGCGCGTTCTCGGCCAGAATCAGTGCCCGATGCCACTTGCCCCATTTGGCCTCGGGCAGGACATCGGGCACGTTTGGTTGGCTGTACTCGGCCAGGTTCGTTGTGCCGATCAATCGGGCGCCGGCATCCAGATGCAGCGTGACCCCGCCGCGCAAGCGGAGCGTGCCGGACAGGTAGCGGCCCGGGGGGAAATGCACCTGGCCGCCGCCGGCCTCGGCGCACGCAACGATCGCCGCGTTGAGCGCCGCGGTGTCCAGGGTGCGCCCGTCCGCCACAGCGCCATGGTCGCGCACGTTGACGAGCCCGGGCAGGACGGCGGCACGCCCCGATCGAGCAGCAAGAGTCGTCGCGCCCAGAATGCAGACGGCCATGAGGAGGCGCACAGAGCGGAAAACGAATCGCATGAACCGAGTATTGGCCTCGGCAGCCCGGTGTGTCGAGCAACGGCGAGACGGCCTCATGCATTCAGTGCGGATCATGAAGCCCCGGTGACTCTTCTCTTCATGCTTCATGAGCACGGTCTTTTCATTTGGAGCGGTGCTTGAGGAGTGCTTGGAAAGGGATACGGGG
>DAOOQY010000835.1:0-2571 GCA_035389025.1 Verrucomicrobiota bacterium | reverse complement strand
GACGGCTGGCAGGGCGTCGCCGCGCGCGAGGAAATCCGGCCCGCATTCGCCTTCGATCCCTCCGGCGGCCCCGATGGCAAAGGCTGCCTCGTGATCACATCGGACGCGCGCGAGGGCCTCGATGGTCATTGGACCAAAACCGTCCCGATCCAGGGCGGACGCCACTACCGCTTCGCCGCGCTGCGCCGCACGGAGAACGTGCCGACGCCCCGCCGCAATGTGCTTGCGCGCATTCTCTGGCAGAACGACCAGGGGCGCCAGGTCCTCCACGACGATCCCGGAGCCCTCAGCTACCGCGACGGGCCCTTGCCCGTGGCCGAGCCGGAGTACCCGACCGACAAAGGCCCGGACGCCGCAGGGTGGACGGAAGTCTCGGACACCTACCTTGCACCGCTGAAGGCGACCCGTGCAGTGATCGAACTGCATCTGCGCTGGGCCCCCGGCGCCAGGGTCGAGTGGAGCCGCATTTCCCTCGATGAAGTCCCTGCCCCGCAGCTCCGAATGGTCCGCCTCGCCACCGTCCATTTCCGCCCGTCCGGCCAGAAGACCGCGGCGGACAACTGCCGCCTGTTCGCCCCGTTTGTTGCGGAAGCCGCCCGCCACAAGGCGGACCTGCTGGTGTTGCCCGAGACCATCACCATCTGCGGCAATGGCCTGGGCTTTGCCGAAGCCGCCGAACCGATCCCCGGCCCCTCGACGGACTACTTTGCCGCCCTCGCCCGCGAGCACAATCTGCATTTGGTGGTGGGCTTGCTGGAACGCGACCGGCATTTGATCTTCAACGTGGCCGTGTTGATCGGCCCCGACGGACAGATTCTGGGCAAGTACCGCAAGGTCACCCTGCCGCGGACCGAGATCGAAGGGGGAGTCGCCCCCGGCCGCGACTACCCGGTGTTCAACACCCGGTTCGGCAAGGTCGGCATGATGATCTGTTACGACGGTTTCTTCCCCGAGGTGGCGCGTCAACTCAGCGTCAACGGAGCCGAAGTCATCGCCTTTCCCGTTTGGGGCTGCAACCCGCTGCTCGCCGCCGCGCGCGCCTGCGAGAACCACGTCTACATCGTCAGCAGCACCTACACGGACGTGGCGACCCGCTGGATGATCTCGGCCGTCTATGACCACGAAGGACGCGTCGTCGCCCAAGCCACGGAATGGGGCGCCGTCGCCGTCGCGGAGGTGGACCTGAACCGGCGGCTGCATTGGTCGAGCCTGGGCGATTTCAAAGCCGAGATTCCCGGCCATCGCCCGGTCTGGAAGGGAGAGCAATGATCCCATGGCTGCACAATCAGGACGAAACATGAAGGGAAGCGCAGGCGGCTTTCGATCACTCATGATCGGCCCCGATTCATGAGGCGCTCTTCCCTTTGTGTGCTCTGCGCCTCTGTGGTGAATCCCATCCGATGACTGTCACCGCCCCGGATTGAACCACAGAGACACAGAGCGCGCAGAGGGAGGGCCAATCAACTCCAAGCGGAAGCGCCCGATCCTGGTGGCCTGTCTCTGGGGTCACTGCAACACCGCGCGATAGAAGCCGTAGGGCGCACTAAGGTTCCATCGATCAATCATGTCTTGAAAATAGGAAACCGATTTCCAATTTTCAAGACAACACCCAAAACAAATCGACCGCACCGGCGCGAACACCGATGCAGACGCCACCATGGGCATGTACGCCTTGTCCGCTCTCGCCTTTGTGTGCTCCGCGCCTCTGAGGTGAATTCCGTCCGATGACTGTCCGGTTCGGGCCCACCAGGCTCGGCCTCTCGGGAGCAGCGCAGGGCTGCCGTCCCTGGCGACGGCCCCTCGCCTCGAACAGGTTCTTCAACGACGTTCGTTGGGGATGAGCCGTCCCCGCCCCGAAAAGGTGGGCTTGATGCAGTCCGGGCAAAGCCGGCTTGGGACTTGAACGACCCACAGGAGGTGCGTATCTCCGTGCTCGAGCATGAGCTTCTCATTCATCGCAATGAATCGGGTCGCCGAGGAGAAGGCAGCGCGCGACGCGGCGTATCGGGCGAAACTCAAACGCAACGGCAAGGTCCTGTTGTCGGAGGCCCGCGATCTGTCCGACGACGCCCTGTTGGCCAAACTCGCCGAATTCGGCATTGCGCTTGATCGGGAGGGGTATTGGCTCCAGAAGCGGGACCTTGCGGCCGCGTGCGATTGCTGGTTGGGCGTCTGGCGCGATTTCCTGACTCTCCTCGAGCGGAGCGGCGTGCGGTCAATCGCCGAGTTCGACGAGGAGTTGCGCGGAACTCAGTTCGTCGCGAATTGGGTGCAGGACCTGGACATTGCGCTGAGCAATGCCTCGGCGGGCACGACTCGCACATGACCGAGCTCATCCGCTGGGCACTGGGGGAGGCGACATGGGGCAGCGGTGAGCGCGCACGGGCCGAGAGCCTCTTCGAGGCCTGGCTGAGGGAGGACCCGCAATGGGGTTGGGGCTGGATCGCGTGGTCGGACCTGCACTGGTTTCCGTGCCACAATTCCAGGCCCGATCATGCGCGAGCCGAGAGACTCCTTTAGGGTCTGTGCAAAAATTAATTCCGGTTTTGCTGGAGGGGATTTGGCTCGCTG
>DAOOQY010000834.1:0-2572 GCA_035389025.1 Verrucomicrobiota bacterium | reverse complement strand
TCTCCTTCTCGCGCTCCGGGTTGGGCGATGGAAGGCGCCAGCTTTGCTTCTTGTGGAACTGCTTGCGGGCCTTGAGCGGTTTGCCCAGAACGCCCGAGCGGATGAAATTAGCGAGGTAGTAGATCTGCCGGTCGGCACGGCTCTGCAGGCCGACCTGGAAATTGAGTTGGAAGGCGTCCCGGGCAGCCTTCGCGATTGCGCGGGCATCCTCGATGCTGCTGGCCATCGGCGCCTCGCAGTAGACGTGCTTGCCGGCCTTCAGGGCATCGATGACGATGTCCTTGTGCAGGTGCGTCGGCGTGGCAACCACAACGGCCTGGACATTCTTGTCGGCCAGCAGTTGCTTGTAGTCCTCGTACTTCTGCGCGTTGGGCGCCAGCGTCCCGGCGCGCCGCAACATGGCGGGATAGTTATCGCAAAGGGCGACGATCGGCCCGTTGGGAAGAGTGGACAGGGCCTTGAGCAACTCGCGCGCCCACGGACCGCAGCCGATCACGCCCACATTCACCGGCGTGGCTTCGCCTGTGTAGCTGGTCGCCCCGTCCGCGGCGGCCTCGGCCGCGTTGACCGGGATGCCGCCCATCAGCATCATCATGGTCGCGAACGACCCGCCTTTGAGGAATTCCCTACGATTCAGATCGGACATTCTGTCGCTTTTCATGGTTTACAGACCGATTAACATTCTTGGCCGGGGCCATCACACGGAATCCACTCGATGGCCGCCTGCAGCATCCGTGCAGTTTCTCCCGCCGCCGCCTCGGTTGGCAAACGGAATCTTCAGCCCAATCCCCATTCCCAGCCTTGTCTTCCGCATCAAGAAAGTGGTTTCACGCGAATGTTGCGGAAGGTGACCGCTCCATGATCTCCCTGAAGGAAGAACGGGCCGGGCTGGTCGAGGTTGCGATCGAGTTCGCCGCCCGTCGGGCGGTCCACAACAACGTTGTCGATGATCTTCTGCCCGTTGAGAATGACCGTGATCCGGTTGTCGATGATCGTCGCCTCGACCGTCTGCCATTCGCCGGCCTTCTTCGACACCATCTTCGAGGGCGCGACCAGGCTGTAGAGCGAGCCGTTGCTGCTGTTGGATGGCTGGGTCGCGTTCCCATCATCGAGAATCTGAATCTCGTAGCGTCCGCGCAGATAGAACCCGCTGTTGGCGCCGGCCGGCACCTTGTACTCGTACCGGACGGTGAAGTTCTTAAACTTCGCATCCGTAATCAAATCGGTCCCGTGCCCGCCGGGCGGCAAGGTGTTCACCAGCAGGCCATCCTGGGCGCTCCAGCTCTTGGGGCCGTTGGGGTTGCGATAGTGCCAGCCTTTCAGGTCGACCCCGTTGAACACAGGGCGGAACCCCTGGCTGATCTCTTCAGCCGAAAGCTTCACTGCCCCGCTCTGCGGCGTGGCTTCGCCGGCCGCAAGTGAGACAGACAGGGCGACCAGAGCCACGCACGCCATACTCCGGGTAAGAATCCGCATCATATTGTCCTTCATGTGTTTGTGTGTTGGGTGTTGCTGCAAATCCACGCGATATGGACGTTCTGACACCCCCATGCATTCATGCCTGGCCTGGAACGAGCCGGAAAGAACCTCGCATTCGAGGCCGCCTTGCACGATGATGCTCGCTGTGTACGCACAAGGGACAACCCTGCCGCCGCGAGACTCGTTCTGGCGACGGAACCGTTTCCTGCTGGCACTCGGGCTGATTCTGGCCCTGACGGCCGCAATCTCCCTCACCTCGGCGTCTCGAGGCCGGCAACCCGTCCACAAAGGACGGCCGCTGATGGATTGGGCTGCCGACCTGAGCGCCAACGACCCTGAGCGGGCCACGGCTGCGCGAGAGGCCGTCTTGTCGCTCGGTCCGCGCGCGGTGCCGACGTTGATCCGTGCAATCCGCCGACCGGACCCTGTTCTGGCCTGGCCCCTGCTCGAAGCGAGCGCGCGCTGGGCCCCCGCCACATACGGAACCCTCATCCGCTGGCTGGGCATCGGCTCGATCCGCGCCGCGCGGCGTCATGCCCTCGTGGCCCTCGCGATTCTCGGGCCCGCGGCAGAGCCGGCCGTGCCCGCGTTGACGCGCTTGATCCGCAGGCCGCCTTCGACTCGGAACGCCGGAGAGTGGATGCAGGCGACTTACGCGCTTGGGCGGATTGGCCCTGCAGCCGCTCAGCCGCTGGCCACGGTGTTTTCCCAAGCTCCCGTTTCACTGCACGCGCATCTGTTGAACGCCCTCGCAGACCTCGGGCCCCAGGCCGCTGATGCCATCCCGACCGTCCTGTCGGCGTTCGAACGAAAGCCGGATTCGCCTTGGGCCGCCCTCGCCCAGTTCCTCCGGGCGGCAGGGGGCGACAAGGCCCTCGCGCATCTCTATCCGCTGCTTGCGGACGAGGACGTCGTTTTGCGAATGCGAATCCGCGATGTCCTGTCTCAAATCGCCGAAACCAATCTCGATGCACGGGCCGCTCTGATCGAAGCCAGCACGACCGAACCGGGGCCGGTGCGGCTCGAGTTGCTCAGACTGCTCGGGCGGCTCGAACGCCTCGGGTTCGTCCTCCTCATCGGAGCCGGCGGCGCC
>DAOOQY010000833.1:0-2573 GCA_035389025.1 Verrucomicrobiota bacterium | reverse complement strand
AACGGCGCAAGAAGCTGCGCGCGCATCGTCACAAGAAGCGCACCTGGCAGAAATAAGCTGCCCGGCGCCGTCGGAGCGCATTCCTATCACAGGGCGCAGCCACCCCCTCACGGGTGCGCTGCGCTCTCGATGCTCATGCCCGGGCCATACCGATCGAAGCGCCCCAGAGGGGCCCCGCCCCTCCTCCTGCTGCTCACCCTCCTGCTGGGTGTCGCCGCCGGCGGCTGCGCCCGCGGGTGGCGCTCGCCCAAGGCCCCCACCCCGCATCCGGCCCAGGGAACCGAGGCGATCCCGCCCCCGTCGACGCCCGCGGAGCCTGAGGAGTTCAAGAAACGCGTGGATGCCCACGCGCATTTTGCGGCCGGGATCGTGCACGATGTGCGCGGGGAAACGCCGCAGGCTCTCGATCAATTTGCGCTCGCGGCGACAGCCGATCCGTCCAATGAACAATTGGTGATGGAACTGGCGCACCGCTGGCTCCAGCAGCAGCAGGCCGCCCGCGCGGTCGAGTTGCTCGCGCGCAGCGCGGCCCGGCCCGAGGCCTCCGGTTTGATCTATGGCTGGCTGGGGATGGCCCTCGCCCAGGAGGGCAAGACCAACAGCGCTCTCTCCGCCTTCCGATCCGCAGTCAAGAAGGACCCCGAATCGCTGATGGGTTACCAGGGACTGGCCCAGGCTCATCTCAACGCCCGTCAGGTCCCCGAGGCGCTCAAGGTTCTCGACGAAGCCGCCGGACGCACCAACGCGTCGCCGGCTCTCCTCGTCGGTCTGGCCGAGTTCGTCGCCCTTGCCGGACGATCCAAGTCGATCCCGTCCGACGAGGCGCGAACGCGCGTTTTGAAGTGGCTCGAGCAGGCGGCCCGGTCGGCGCCGGCGCAGGCCCTGGTGCTCCAACGGATGGCGGAGACCTACAAGGCCGTCGGCGAACTCTCACGCGCGGCCGCCCTCTACGAAGAACTGCTCGAACGCCACTCCGGCAGCAATCCGGCCTTCGGACAACTGCTCCGCGAGCAATTGGTGCGGCTTTATCTGGCGGAGGGCAACAAGGAGAAAGCGGCGGTGCAACTCAAAGCGATCCTGCGCGACACCCCGACAGCGCCCAAGGCCCACCTGCTGTTGGGAGCGATCGCGGCGGAGGACAAGCGTTACGCGGAGGCCGCGGATGCCTACGCAAAGGCGATTCTGCTCGATGCGAATCTCGAACCGGCCTACTACGAGTTGGCGGCCATGCGGCTGGTGCTGGGCGAACCGGACGAAGCCCTGGCCACCCTCACGCAGGCCCGGACCAGGTTCGGCGCGAACTTCCTGGTCGACTTCTACTCGGGATTGGCGCTGGCCGGCCGCAAGGAATACGCCGAGGCACTCAAGCACTACACCTCCGCGGAAATCCAGGCTCGGGCATCGGAGCCTTCGCGCCTCAATCACGTCTTCTACTTCCAACTCGGGTCGGTCTACGAGCGCATGGCCAATGCGGCGTTTGCCCAGAGCCGGAAGGAGGAAGGCGAGCGCCACTTTGCCGAAGCCGAGAAAAATCTGCGGCGTTCGCTCGAACTGTCGCCGGACAATGCCGAAGTCCTCAACTATCTCGGGTACATGTGGGCCGAGCGGGGCATGAACCTCGAGGAGGCGCGCCGGATGATCGAGAAGGCCGTCGCGCTCGAACCGGAGAGCGCTGCCATTCTCGACAGTCTGGCCTGGGTTCTCTTTCAACTCAAACAACCCCAGGCCGCCCTCGAACCGATGCTCAAGGCCATCAAACTTTCGCCCAAACAGGATGCCACGCTGTTCGATCATCTGGGAGACATCTACAACGCCCTGGGCAGGGCGACGGAGGCGCGGGAGGCCTGGCGCGGATCCCTCGCCGTCGAGCCCAACGACGGCGTCCGATCCAAACTCGGAGCCGAACCGTGATCGCGCCGACCGCGAGCCGAGGATGCGCGCCGACCGGCCTCGCGCATGCAGGGGCATCGGACACCCGCTGTGCGGGGGCCTGGGAATGCGAGCGGCAGTTCGTCGCATCGCTCCCTTTGGCGGGGGCGCCCGGTTTGAACATTTTGGTTCGGGATGGTCTAAAACGCCTGAAATGAGGCTTGGCACTTGACACTGGGTGTAAAAGACTGTCTCGCGCAATCGGGTGGTGTGCGGGCGGAGGTGTGGGTGCGGGTCCGCCCGGCTTGCGCGCGCATGGCGCGAACTTGTGATGTGGAGAGTGATGCATGATTAAAGTACACAACCTGGTCAAGGCCTTCGGCTCGAAGCTGGCGGTCAACGACGTGTCGTTTACCGTCGAACGGGGCGAAGTGCTTGGGTTCCTCGGTCCCAACGGCGCGGGCAAGTCGACCACCATGCGCATGGTGACAGGCTTCATTCCCCCAACCGCGGGCCGCATCAGCGTCGGCGGCTTCGACATGGTCAGCGACCCGATCCCCGCCAAGCGCCTGATCGGCTATCTGCCCGAGAACGCCCCCGCATACACCGACATGACGGTCTACGGCTTCCTCAATTTCACGGCGGAGTTGCGCGGGCTCAGTGGCGAGTCCCGGAAAAAGGCCGTGCACCGCGCCGTCGAGATG
>DAOOQY010000832.1:0-2573 GCA_035389025.1 Verrucomicrobiota bacterium | reverse complement strand
CCCGTATCCCTTTCCAAGCACTCCTCAAGCACCGCTCCAAATGAAAAGACCGTGTGCGTTTCCAGCGCTTTTCCGCGTGCCCGCGTGCCTGCGCGCCGCCCCCAACAACTTCCAAACCACCGCCACATACCCTGACTGCTCGAACCACAGGAAGGGTCCGAGCGGATTTGAGGCTGGGGCCAGGCCTCATGACGCCCCGAGTGCCGGGCGATGCGCGGCGCGGCCCGCCAGCCAATAAACAGCCAGCGCGAGCCAGATGATGCCGAAACCCAGGGCGCGCGCGCGCGGGAACGGTTCCCCGTACACCGCCACCCCCAGAATCAATCCGCAGGTGGGCGACACGTATTGGAGCAAGCCCAGCGTCGAGAGTTTCACCAGGCGTGCAGCCGACGCAAAGAGCAGCAGGGGCAGGGCCGTCACCACGCCCGTGAGAACCAAAAGGCTGTCGCCCCAACCGCCGCTCTGTCCGAAATGGCCGATGCCCTGGGACTCGAGCGCGCCGAGATACCCGGCAGCCGGAAGCCAGAGCAGCGCGGTCTCGATCGTCAGCCCCGGCAGAGCGGGTAGGGGAGCGGTCTTCTTGATCAATCCGTAACATGCGAAGCTCAGCGCCAAAACGACCGCAACCCAGGGGAACGCCCCGTACTGCCAGGTGAGGAACAGCACCCCCAAGGCCGCGATCCCAACCGCCACCCACTGGATCGCTCCCAGCCTCTCCCGCAGCACCACCACGCCCAACGCCACGCTCACCAGCGGATTGATGTAGTACCCAAGGCTCGTCTCCACGATCCGATTGTGGTTCACCGCCCAAATGTAGACGAACCAGTTCAGTCCCAGAAGCAGCGCTGCGCCGAGGTAAATCGCCAGGGTCCGCCGCTGCGTTGCCGCCGCAAACAGCGTCCGCCCCTGTCTCGACAGGATGATGAGCAGGGCAAGAAAGCCAAACGACCAGACGATGCGGTGCATGAGAATCTCCGGAGCCGGCACTGTTCGCAGCGCCTTCCAGTACACCGGGAGAAGCCCCCAGAGCAGATAGGCGCCCAGCCCCAGCCAGATTCCTTTGCGCGCGGACGACATCGCCGGATGCGCCCTTCAGGGCGTGAACAGGATTCGATTCACACCTCGCGAGTGCTTGGCTCGTGTCAGTGGCGGAAGTGGCGCACCCCCGTGAAGACCATCGCAACGCCCCGCGCATCAGCCGCCGCAACGACCTCGGCGTCGCGCTTCGAGCCGCCCGGCTGAATCGCCGCCGTCGCTCCCGCCTCCGCGGCCGCAACCAGTCCGTCGGGGAACGGAAAGAACGCATCGCTGCACACCACGCTGCCCCGCAGAGACAACCCGGCCTCGCCCGCCTTCCAGACGGCGATGCGACTGGCATCCACCCGGCTCATCTGACCCGCCCCGATCCCCAGCGTGCGGTCCGCCGCGGCATACACGATCGCATTCGACTTGACGTGCTTCACCACCCGCCACCCGAACAGCAAGGCTTGATACTCAGCCTCGCTGGGCGCCCGCTTCGTCACGACCTTGACCTGGTCCCGCGCTCGCACCGTCGCCCGGTCCGGCTGCTGCCAAAGAAGCGACTCGAAGCCCACGCCCCGAATCTCTCCCCCCGCGGTGGCGTGCGCGTCCATCGACACCTCGATCAGCCGCAGGTTCTTCTTCTGCTGCAGCACCGCCAGCGCCTCCGACGTAAAGGAGGGGGCCACGACCACCTCGCTGAAAATCTCCGCGATGGCCGTCGCGCACGGGCCGTCCATCGGTTGATTCACGGCGATGATGCCGCCGAAGGGCGCCTGCCGATCCGTGGCCAGGGCCTTCTCCCACGCCTCGCACAGCGACGCTCCCCGGCCAACGCCGCACGGATTGGTGTGCTTGAGAATGGCCAGCGTCGGAACATCGCCCCGAAACTCCGAGATCAAGGTCGCCGCCGACGTCAGATCGAGAATGTTGTTGTAGGAGAGTTCCTTGCCATGAACCTGCCGGAAATGTTCGGCAAACCGCCCATAGAGAGCCGCCGGCTGATGCGGATTCTCCCCGTACCGCAGCGCCTGCACCCGCGGCGCATCCACGATCAGCCGGTCCGGAGGCGCGCTGCCGCCCAGCCGGCCGTCCGCCGCTGCATCCGTTCCGCCTCCCGCCCCGAACCAGCGCGGCAGGTGGGCGGCAATCGCCCCGTCGTACGCCGCAGTGCGCGCATACACTTTCACAGCGAGCCGGCGACGCAACTCCAACGTGGTGCCGCCCTGCGTCCGCACCTGGACCGCAACCTCCTCGTAGTCAGCAGGATCGACGATCGCCGTGACGTGTTCGTGGTTCTTGGCCGCGCTCCGAAGCATGGCCGGGCCGCCGATGTCGATGTTCTCCACCACGTCCGCCCGAGTCGCACCCGGCCGGGCCACAGTCTCCTCGAACGGGTAGAGGTTCACCGCCACCAGATCGATCGGGCGGATGCCGTGGCGCTCCACCGTCGCCTCGTGCTCCGCGTGGCCGCGCAGGTAGAGCAGTCCGCCATGAACCTTGGGGTGAAGGGTCTTGACCCGCCCGTCGAGCATCTCCGGGAACCCGGTGAA
>DAOOQY010000831.1:0-2587 GCA_035389025.1 Verrucomicrobiota bacterium | reverse complement strand
TGGCCCGGTGGCGCTCCCGCCAAAATCGGAAGTAATTCTTGCACAGACCCTAAGGGACGACCTGCCAGCGACAAGCCCTGGCGTCGGCTTCGGATGCGGTGTCTGTCCCCAGCGCCCGTCTCACGATGTCGCCGCTAAGCGTCCGGACACAGCGTTGGTATTCAACGCGAAAGCGGCGGCCTCCCTCTGTGGCCCATTCCACGAGTCGCTGACGCGGTCCGCGGTACTCGACATAGCCGCGAAACCACTCTCGCTGGGTGTGGGTGCTGACGACACGGACACGAGCTTGCACTCGCAGTTGGAGCGGTGGATTAAGCCGGCCAGGCCCCAGGAGGCCCATCTGCTCCACCTGGATTTCCAGGACGCTGTCGACACCCGCTGCCGCCAGACTTGAGTAGTCATTCTCGACCCGGCGCAGGCCATAAGTCAGGTTATGGACACTGTCCCGGTCGCGCGGGAGGAAGGCGAGCGAGTCCCACTCCACTGCTCGAAGCGATGACTTGTCTGGTCGAATCTCGAAGGTGTGCGCCTCCAACACCTGTTTCTGCAAGTCCTGCCCAGGGTGGAATTCTGCCGCTGCATTCGTGAGCACCTGTAAGGCCGCGGCCAACCGGTCGGGAGATTCTCCCTTCCACAGACCGTAGGCGCCGCCAAGGATGAATCCGGCGGGAGTCCAAACCGCGCCGATCAGAACCGTAGGTCCATTGGCCCCGGACATCCAAAACAAGCCGGCCTCGGCAGCACTGTTTCGGGCCGCTTCGCCCCGAGTCACGGGCGTCTGCAGGCTGATGCCCTGACGCGGAGTCAGCACGAGCACTGCCGTCTGCCCGAGTTCGGCGCCCCTCGCCGCGGTCCATTGACGGTCATCGAGAGGACGGTTGGATCGGCACCCCAGCAACAGGAATAACGCGACGCCTGTGAAACAGATAGGAACTTGCCTTTTCGTGTGATGGGAGCATGCCAGCATGGGTGAGGCTCTTCAAGCGGGAACACCCCAGAGAAGATGCGGGACGTGTTATATTTCGCCATCCAGAAAGTTCCCAAGGAGGAGCGAAGGGAGAGATGCGTAAACGTCTGGCGGAAGATCGCGGCAATGTGCGATCATGGGGTGACCCACCCCAGCAATTCCGCCTCAACCGGCCCTTCCTGCTGCATTCTGTCATGCAGAGAAACCGAGATCATGGTGTCAGCCGCCGCATTGCTGTGGCTGGAACTGCCCTGGCTGGGGAAGGTGAATCTGGATGGCTACGGGCGATGCAAACCACCGCCTGGCTAGATTGAGCGTATGAACGATTCGAGATCTCGCTGCAACCAACTCAGTGGCTATGAACGCCGAACAGCCAACCCCTTCGCCGACACGCATCCGCCGGGTCGTTGGTGAGGCGTTGCGAGACCGCCCGCCGCTGACGGACGAGGCCTTTGACGTCCGCTTCTTTGATCCAGCCATTGCCCCGATCGCCGCGCGCCTGCGGCGCCTGCTCGCCGATAATCTGGAATGCGATCTCGCGGGCCTGATGCCGGCGGACGATTTCGAGCGCTGGCTGGGCCTTTCCTCCGGCCCGGACTCCGCGGCGGACATGTTCTTCGAAGAGTTGGCCATCGAGTGTCGCCTGACACGGGACCTCCCGTGCCCCGACCGCTTTGGGTCCTTTGGTGCCTTGGTCCAGTTCGTGGCGCGATACGGTCAACTCCCCGGGATCCGCCCGCGTGACCAGTCTGATTCAGGGATGACGCGCTCTTGGGTGAAACAGCGGAACCCGGAACCACCGGGAAACGAGAGTGGCACGGGCGCGCATTCCGGGGAATCAGGACCTCGATCACACACGCCGAACAAGTTGCGTCCGGTCAGCGAATGATCGATGTTGCACCCGCAAGGCGCCGAGGTGATCCAAACGGGCTCGGCGCGGTAGGAGACCATGAATCACACCCCTGCGTTCGGACCCCGGAAGGGCACTGAGCGCCGCCTCCCAGGGCCTGAGGCTCCTCGGCGAGGGTGAACGACTCCGGCGGCAGCCCGAGCGCCTGCTTCAAACGGAAATCGCGCAGCAACAGGTTGCTCTCCGCCGTAGATGAGCACGAGGGGGCGCCGATCGCCCCGATCGGCAAAAGTGCGGAGGTGACTCATCATCGGCGTGATGCCGATGCCCCCGGCGATGAACACGAAGCCCTCGGCCCCCGGATGGCGATCGGCACTCAACGCCCCGAAGGGCCCGTCCAGATAGGCCCTTTGACCCCGTTTGAGATTCTTAATACGCCGAGTGAAATCGCCCAGCTCTTTGATCGTGAACTCGAGGTGGCGCGGTGCTTGTTCGGCGCTGCCCGAGAATGAGAAGGGATGCTCGCGATCGGAAAAGGGGGAGTCGCCGAGGGTGATCCATGCGAACTGCCCGGGCTGGAATCGGATGCCTGGGTGGTTGATCGGCGCGATGCGGAGGGTGTAAGCGAATCCGCGTTCAGGCCGGCCTTCTCATTAGCCGCGTCCGCTTCATGCGACAATCACGAAATCGACAGCACCAAATCGGCGCTTTGCGGCTACGCTGTCCTGCGCGACCAGACCCTGATTTTTCCCTGTCCCGGCGCGGTTTTG
>DAOOQY010000830.1:0-2592 GCA_035389025.1 Verrucomicrobiota bacterium | reverse complement strand
CATCAATCTCATCGACACCCCCGGCCACGTCGACTTCACGGCCGAAGTCGAACGCTGCCTGCGCGTGCTCGATGGCGCCGTGGTCGTCTTCAGCGCCCGCGAAGGCGTCCAGGCCCAGAGCGAAACCGTGTGGCGTCAGGCCGACCGCTACCGGGTGCCGCGTCTGGCCTTTATCAACAAGATGGATCGGGACGGCGCCGGCTTCGAGCGCGTCTGCAACGAGATCGCGCAGCGCCTGGGCGCCCAGCCCGTCCCGCTCCAGATTCCGGTTGGCGCCGGCCCCGCCCTCGCCGGCGATGCGTTTCGCGGGGTCATCGACCTGATCGAAATGCAGATGCTCGAATTCGACGGGGAGACGGACGGACGGGTGGTTCGACGGGGCGATGTTCCCGAGGACCGGCGGGCCGAAGCCGAGTCGTGGCGCAACCGGATGCTCGAGAGGCTCTACGGGCACAGCGACGAACTGATGGAACTGGCTCTTCTCGAAAAGCCGATCCCGCCGGCCTTGATTCGCCAGGTGATCCGCCAAGCGACTGTCGCGCTGAGAATCCAGCCTGTGCTCTGCGGCTCGGCCCTGCGTGGCATCGGCGTGCAACCGCTCCTCGACGCCATCGCCTGGTACCTGCCCAACCCGCTGGACTTGCCGCCCGTCGAGGGCGAGGACCCGGCCCGCAAGGGCCACATCGAGCGCCGCCCCTCCCGCTCCTCCGAGCCGTTCTGCGGCCTCGTCTTCAAGGTCCTCCCGGCCAAGACCGGCGATCTGTCCTGGGTGCGCATCTACTCGGGCGAACTCAAGACCAACACACGCGCCCTCAACACGGGCAAGGACAAGAAGGAAAACGTCTCGCAATTGTGGCGCATCCACGCGACCAAGAGAGAACAACAGGTCCAGAACGCCGCAGCCGGCGACATCGTGGGCCTGATCGGCCTGCGGCATTCGATCACCGGCGACACCCTCTGCGACCCGCGGCACCCGATTCTCCTCGAATCCATCCAGTTCCCGCAAACCGTCATCTCGATGGCCATCGAGCCCGAGAGCGCCACCGAACGCGAGAAACTGGCCGCCGCGCTCGAATTGCTCCAGCGACAGGACCCCACCCTGCGGGTCGGCAGCGGCGAGACGGGACAGACGCTCATCAACGGCATGGGCGAGTTGCATCTCGAGGTGATCAAGAACCGCCTCCTGCGCGACTTCGCCCTCAATGTGCGGTTTCACACACCTCAGGTCAGCTATCGCGAAACTGTCGCCCAGGGCGTCGATGTCGCCGGCGTCTGCCAGCGCCAGATCGCTGGCCAGCCGCTGTTCGCCGAACTGCGCATCCGCATTGAACCCGTGGACTCCGACGCGCAGCCTGTGACCGTGGTCAACCTCTGCCCGCCCGAGACCCTGCCCGCGCCCTTCGTGGCCGCCGCCGTCGAGGAACTCAAGACCTGTGGCGACGGCGGCGGCCGAATCTCCGGCTACCCTCTGACGAAGCTTCGGATTTCGATCCTGGGCGGGCAGATGAGCCCGGAGCATTCGAACGAAATGGCCTTTCGCATCGCCGCCAACGAGGCCTTTCACAAGGGCCTGGAACAGGCCGGACCGGTCCTGCTCGAACCGATCATGAAGCTCGATATCCTCACACCCGAGACTTACCTGGGGGAGTTCCTGGGCGACCTCCAACAGCGCCGCGCACTCATCGTCCACACCGAGCACCGTGACGGCCTCGCGGCCATCGAAGCCCATGGCCCATTGCACGAGTTGTTCGGCTACGCCAGTGCGATGCGGAGCCTCAGCCAGGGCCGCGCCTCATGCTCGATGGAACCGCTCACCTACGCCCCCGTCCCCCCCAACACGCTCAAGAGAATCATGGGCTGACGCCGGCGTCGTAGTCGTCAAGACTCGATGCGCCATGCGGGGTGGCGCGGGGCCGATTGGGACGCAACATCCGTTGCTGCCTTGCCCGATCGCCGGCGTTGCGCGCCACGGGAATCGGTTGCTCCGTATCGAGGTCCAGCCCGGTCACGTACATCGCCGCAGCCCCCGTCATGGGAAGTGGAATAAAATCCTGCACCTGCTGCAAATTCCAGTTCTCGCGCTTGAGAAAACGCTCGATCACGGCCATCTCCTTGTCGGTGCAGCCCGGGAAGCTCGAAATGAAATACGGCACCAAGTACTGCTCCTTGCCCGCCGCCTCGCTCAAGCGATGGAACCGCTCGAGAAACGCCTCGAAATCGACGGGGGGTTTGCGCATCCGACGCAGCACGTCCGGATGCAGGTGCTCCGGGGCGACCTTCAGGTGCCCGCAGACATGGTGGCGGACAAGTTCTTCGAGGTACGCCGGCGTGCGCAGCGCGATGTCCATACGAATGCCCGACTGGACAAACACATGCTTGACACCCGCCTGCCCCCGCGCCCGGCGCAGCAACTCGATCCCCTTCCCCTCGTCAATGCTGAAGTGCGGACATATCCGCGGCCAGAGGCAACTGGGCCGATGGCAGCGCCGGCAGGCCTCGACATGCCCGTTGCGCGCACCGAAGAGATTGGCCGTCGGGCCGCCCAGATCGGACACCGTGCCCCGAAATGTCCGACCCGCCGCCAGTCTCCGA
>DAOOQY010000829.1:0-2592 GCA_035389025.1 Verrucomicrobiota bacterium | reverse complement strand
CCATCGAGCTTCATGCGAGTCAGGATGTAATTGCACGTGCCATTGACGATGCCGTAAAGGCGCAAGATGCGATTGCCGATGAAACCCTCGCGCAGCGACTTGATGATCGGAATGCCGCCGGCCACGCTGGCTTCGTAATAGATGTTGGCGCCCGATCGCCCCGCCGCGGCGAACAACTCCTCCCCCCGCGCCGAAAGCAGCGCCTTGTTCGCCGTCACGACCGGCTTGCCCAACCGCAGAGCCTCGAGGATCATCTCCCGCGCCACCGTCGTGCCCCCGGCAAGCTCGACCACGATGTCCACCCCGGGGTCATTGACCACCTCACGCCAGTCCAAAGTCAGCAGCGCGTGCGGGATGTCGACCTTGCGCGGTTCGTCGAACGCTTTCACCGCAATCTTGCGCAGATGCACCCGCACCCCCGCCCTCGAACTCAGCAGCGCGCCGTTGCGTTCGAGCGCCTGAAACACCCCGCCACCAACGGTCCCACCGCCAATCATGCCCACATTCACTTGCTGCATAAAGCGGGTGAGATTGGGCGAGACCCGCCCGGACGACAACCCCGTTTTTTAAGCCGTTCGCAGCCACTCATTAACGCCTCTCCCCGCTCTCCGAGGGCGGCGCCAGCGGTCGGTCCGCAAGGAGGCTCGCCTGCGCCCGACGCCGATCCAAATCGTCCAACTGGCGCGTCGCCTCCCGAAGCAGCAACGCCGGCGGCAGGGACCCGACGCGCTTGGCCAAGGGAGAGCGACCGGCCTGCGCGCGACGGCTGAGATACTCGTCGAGCACGGCCCGATAGCTCTCGATCAGAGGCACGGTCTCGCGCGCCGCGCTGCGCTGAATCGCCTGCAGCCGGCTCACCCGGACCCGTACAACGGCTCGATGCGCGGCGAACTCCGTCTTGCCCATGAACTCCTGAAGCGAGAGCACGGTCGCGCGCCGCGGGGCGCGCGGACGGTCCTGGACCTCGACACGAACGCCAAGAATGTCGCCCAGCTTGTCGAGACTGACCGCACGAGACCATGCGTTGGGCTGATCGCCCTGCAGGAAGCCCTGCATGCTGACCGTCCACCACTTCTCGACATCCAGCAGCCGGCTGAACTGCCCCGCGAAGGCCTCGAGAAACGCCGTCTGCCAGTTCAGCGAACGCGTCAGGGAAAAGACGAACGTCTGGAGACAACGGCGCCCTTGGGGCAAGGCTTGGAGCTGCCGCACCAGCAACTGCGCGCAGTGACGATACGTCGTCCCCCGCTCGCCCGAAAGAGAGTCCGGCGTCGGCTGACTCAGTTGGGCGAATGTGAGCGGAACCCGATCGAAGAGCCAAGCCCGCATCTCCCCCAGATTCTCGGCGCCCACCCGAGTCCGCGGCGTCGTGTCAAGCTGCCCCACCGAAGCTCCCAGCCGCGCCCGCAGTGGAGTCGATGCCACCACCGGGTCCGGACCGATCGCATGGGTCGCACTGGCGGACAAGCCCTCGACCAGCCAAATCGGAATCTCCGCGGGCCGCACCCCCACCTGGCGATTGGCCATCTCCGTCAACACCGCAAGCACGACCGAGCGCACCAGCGCGTCTGGCTCGATCTCCTCCGGCAACTCGAGCGTGTACTGCCAGCCGTCCGCATACCGCGTCGACACAAACCCAGGCATCGCGCCGACACGAAGCCGAGGCTTGATCCGGACATGCACCTTGCCCCGCCAGCGATCCGATAAACCCAACTCGCGCAGCACGCCGGTCTTGATGCGCTCGCAGGAGACCGCCAGCGGATCGGGCGCCAGCGTCACCCGGTTCGAACTGACCGAGGTGGTCAGTTGATTCAGGGTGGGCATGGTGGCGTACGGACTGTGTATCACAAACTGGCCGGAGCGGCTGTACACCGTCGCCGCCCGCACCTGCCCCAACACCGCCCCCAGCACCACCAGCCCAACCCAACGGCACATCCACGCCCGGCTTGCGCCGAACAGAGGACGCGAGCCGACGGCGCCGCAGCGCACCCTTCGTCCGCCCTCGCGCGCGGCTTGCCATGGCTCCACGGTCCGATCGCAGGCCGGCGATTCGGGTTCAACTCGCCGGCTTCTCAGACTTCGTCTCCTTCTTTGCAGTGGAAGACGCATCTTTCTTGGAGGCCGCAACCTCGGACTCCTTCTTTGCGGCCGTCTTGTATCCTTCACTCCGATAGTCAGTGATGTAAAAACCGCTGCCCTTGAAAATCAGCCCTGCGCCGCCGCTCAGAACGCGCTTCACCCGCCCCTTGCCCCATGTCTTTCGACCGCACTTCTCTTTCAGACACGTCTTGAGGGGCGAATCGGACATCGATTGAAAATGGTCGAACTCGTGACCGCACTTCTCACACATGTAATGATATGTTGGCATAGAACCGACCGGCGAATGCGCCGGGCACTTCCCTTTACCAAAAACCACCGAGTTTGCAACTCCGCGCGCAGGGTGCCCCTTCCGGAGGGCCGAGTTCCACGAGGCCCTGTTTGATGACGGTGATTGTCTCGAGTCAGGAACTCTGTCGCAGCCGCGAGATCGTCCCTCCGAATCGGTTCATCGTCCTCGTCCGCATGCATCGCCGGTAGGTTGGGCCCGGAGAA
>DAOOQY010000828.1:0-2597 GCA_035389025.1 Verrucomicrobiota bacterium | reverse complement strand
AGTTCCGACTCATGTCGGCGCACGCATTGGTCCGATCTTCGCGCCAGGACACATCCGCATGCCCAGCCCACTGGCGCAACGTCGCCCGTGTCTGGCCCAGGAGAGGGCGAACAAGCTGGATCATAGGATTCGCGGGCGACGGCCCAAGCCATTTGATGCCCGCCAGCCCTTCCCCGCCCGCGCCCCGCAACAGGCGCAACAGGACAGTCTCGATCTGATCGTCGGCGTGCTGGCCGAGGGCGACTTTCGAGCAACCCGACTGCGCAGCCACCTCGGCCAGAAACCGGTGCCGCGCCTGGCGTGCCGCCATTTCGATCGAAATGCCCGGCTGCCGCTTCCGCAGCGCACTGTCGGCCCATCCCACCGCACACGGCCATCCCAGGCGCCATGCGCTGTCGCGGACCAGCGCCTCGTCCCGATCCGCCTCCCAGCCGCGGAGCCCGTGATTGAAATGCGCGACGATCAAGGACCACCCGGAATCGGACGCCAGTTCATCGAGCAACTGCAACAACACCATCGAATCGAGTCCGCCCGAAACCGCCACCACAATGCGCTCCCCACGCTCGAACAGACGGCGCGTCAGGATGGCCGTCCGGACTTCAGCAAGCAGGTCAGTCATGGCAAGAACATTGGACCGCGCGGAGCATTGCAGCGCAATGGCCCGAGGTCAGCGCAGCAATCCGCAAATCTCGAAGGGCCGAACGCGAGAGAATCCTCGACCCCTTCAACGCAGCACACAGACCTGACTCGTTTGCACCGAGCTTCACCGGTCAAGGACCCCAAGAACACGGTAGACGCGCGTCACGAGTAGACGAGGAACAGGACCAGATTGAGCAAAAGAAAGGCGATCACCACACCCCAGAGGAGGCGTTTGGCGGACTTTGCATCGTCTGGCTGGCTCATCGACTGCCGACCGCGTTTGGCCCGAATCGATCACAGGCTCCGCGCTGAACCGGATCCGGGCTAGGCTTCTTCGACGACCTTCAGTTCGAGCGTGGCAGCCAACTCCATCAGCGAGTTGCGGAAATCGCCATAGCAGGTGACCCGATGCCAGCCCCATTGGTCCCAGTACCGGAACAGCTTCTCGATGTCGCCAATCGGTTCGGCGCAGAGCTTGGTCCGGCAGGCCCGGTCGTCCAAATCGTTGGCCACCGTCCGCGCGCGATGCATGATGACTTCCTTGCGCTTCTGATCGAACTGAACCGTGGTTGTGAGGTAACCAACCGGCAGAATGGACCGGACGGATGCGCCCTGACGATCCTCGGAATGCGTCACGATCTCGAACGGACTTGCCTTGCCGCGCGGGCCGAACGGCTTGTTCGACGCCACGCAATGGGCATAAACGATCTCGCGCTTGGACGTGTCGATCACCGGATCGGAGATATAGCCGGGCCGGCCATGGCTCAGGATGGTCAGGACGATCATGGCCGACGTGGACCGCACGTCGGCTTCGCACGCGCCAACCATGCCTTCGTTGAGCAATTGATGGAAACCGAGGCACGGATAGGCATGGATATGCCCGCCGTAGAAACCGCCCAGGCAATCGATCGTGATCGCGTTGGCGATGTACTTCTTGAGCAAGACCTTCTGGGCCAAATACATCGCCGCACTCTCTTCGAGTGTCTTGCGCGTCACATCCGTGACGTCCGTCGCCCCCCGCTGCCAGCGATCCGCCAACGCCCCCACCTGGTCCTTGTCCGCGCTCTTCCACGCGTCGTTCAACTCCGCAAACGCCACGTTGTAAACCGAAATGCCCAAAACAGGCTCCGCCCACCCCGATTCCGTGCCCCGTACGGCCAGAATCCGCGATTCCTTCATCTGGCGTAAACACTCGGGGATCGCCGTGGTCGGCATCGGGTCCGGGACGATGCCCGACGTGCTCGCAAAAGGCGTCCGCCCACGCCGAGCAACCGATGTCACTTCGCCAAAACGCCTCGCGGACAGCCCTTCCTTCATCAGCCCAAAGCACTTCACCGCCTCGACCAGGTCGTCCGCGCTCGACGAGGATACAAAACCGACGTTGCCGGCCCCCTCGCGCAAGAACGCGGCGTTGTAGACCAGGAACCCGCCGCTGCCGCCATACTTGAAATCCACGTACAGGACCGGCTTGCCCGAAGCCGCGATCGTCTGGACCACACGGTTCCAGCAGTTCATCTGACAGACGATGTAGCCGTCAATCGACGCCGATTCATCGGCCGCCAGAATCTCCTTGGCCTGCTCCGGACCCGTAGCCATCGATGCCAGGAATTCGAACTCCGGACACCGCTGAGCCAGGATTGTAGTAACTGCCTCCATCACAGGCCGAAAATCGAACCCTTTGTTCGGCCAATCCGGACCCGGCTGAACCGGTGCGTGCAGGGCGTAGATGATCCGAATCTTCATCTTTGGAGCGGTCACCTCGGCGCTGCGAGACCACACGGGAAGTGTCAGCGCCCCCGCCGCCGCGGCGCAACGCGCGCAACCCGAAAGGAATCGACGCCGGCTGACGCCGCAGTCCGAACACTGGAGAAACGATCGGTCGGTCTTCATGATTTGCCCTTCTTACGCCCAACGTTGTTTGCCCATACTGCTCTTCACACGCGTCGCCCGACGGTCGC
>DAOOQY010000827.1:0-2606 GCA_035389025.1 Verrucomicrobiota bacterium | reverse complement strand
CCGAGTTCTTTGCGGACAGGTTCACCATGCCGGTCGCGATCACGGCCGGGGGCAAGGACACCACGGTGCCGCCCGACAGCGTGCTGCGGCTGGCCGACTCGATCCTGAAGCACAACCCGTCGGTCTATCTCGACTACGTCCAAACGCGGGGGCATGAAACCGATTACGAGGCTTCGCGCGCCGCCTTTGCATTCGTCGTGCGCGCGCTTGGCACGACTCCGATCCGCATTGGCGTTTCGATCAATGGGAAGAGCCTCCTGCCCGCGCACGGCTCGGCGGCGGGTGTCTGGTTCTATGCGGACGGCACGGAAGGGCCGCAGTTGTTGCTCACGGGCCACGCCGAAGTCCCGGGATCGTGGCGCCTGACGGCGTCGCTGAACGCCGGCGACAAGGTGCGCATGGCATTTGGCGGAGACGAGCCGCCGCCGATCCCCGTTCGCTTCCAGGCGCACGCGCTGTCGTCCGAGCCGATCGCGTGCCGCGGGGAGTCCGGCGCGCTTGTTCTCGAGGCCGGGGCCGCAGGCGGCTCGGTGACGCTGACGCACTTTGCGGTCCGGGCCATACCGACTTCATTCGCGCCCGAGCGTCGTCCGTTCTCGCGCGCGCCAGTGGCGTCGGGTCCGGACCCGCGTCCGGCGATTGCGGAGGCGTTGATCGAGTGGGACTGGCGGATGCAGGACGGCATTCAAACGCCCCGTGAAGCGCGGTCGTTCCGGGAAGCAGTCGGGAAGCTCGCGCGCCGGACCGACGCGTTGGTGGCGGAGCGGCTCAGGCTGGGAACGCTTGCTTCGGAGCAGCAGTTGGCGTGGGGGGAGTTGCGGGCGGCCAGCGAGCCTGCCGAGGGTGACGCCTCGGGCTGGGAGGCGCGCTGGCTGGATGTGCACCGGTTGCGCCGCCGAATCGCGCTCTCGAATCCGCTCTTCCAGTTCCCCGCGCTGCTGTTTGTCAAACATGTTCCATCCGTGATGAGCCATCAACTCACGCAGGTGTATGGGTACTGCGCTCGGCCGGGCGGCGGTTTGTTCGTGCTCGAGAATCCGGGCCTGGGCATGCGCACCCGCAACATCACACCACCGGCCCTGTCGCCCGGCAATTTCATGACCCCCGATCTGTCCCACGATGCAGAGCGCCTGGTGTTCGCCTACTGCCCGGTCACGGAAGCTCCGGTGTCGTGGGATTTCAACGATCAGACCCGGCACCTGCGCTATCATATCCACGAGTTGTCGCTGGGCTCGGGCGCCGTCCGCGCCCTGACTCGGGGCGACACGGACAACTTCTCGCCGGTTGTGCTGCCCTCGGGCGAGATTCTGTTCCTGTCGACCCGGCGCGGCGGCTATCACCGATGCGGCCGCGGCCCGTGTTTTGTCTACACGCTGGCGCGGATGGGCGCGGGTGGCGAGGACCCGCGCAGTGTCTCCTTTCACGAGACCCACGAGTGGGATCCCTCGCTCCTGAACGATGGCCGGGTGGTTTACACGCGCTGGGACTATGTGGATCGCAACGCGGTGCATTACCAGCAGTTGTGGTCGGCGTTTCCCGACGGCGGCAACGCGCGCATTTACTACGGCAACAATACGTGGAATCCCACCGGCATTTGGGAGGCGCGGGCGATTCCGGGCAGTTCCCGCATCATGGCCACCGCCGCCCCGCATCACGGCATGAGCGCCGGATCGGTCATTCTGGTGGACACGTCGCGGGGTGTGGACGGGCCGGCGCCGCTCACGCGTTTGACGCCCGAGGTTCGCTTTCCCGAATCCGAGTCCCCCCTGGCCTTTGGCCCGAACCCGGCGGGGTACGACTTTGACACGCCGTCAACGCATTCCTGGAGCAGCCCGCTGGTGGAACAATGGGCGGAGCAGACCGTGCCTGAGGAGGAGAAGCGCTGGCCGGGGCATTGCTACAAGTCGCCTTGGCCGCTTTCCGAGGCTTTCTTCATTGTCTCCTACAGCTATGACCGGCTTGTGGGCGAGCCGGGGCCGAACATTCCCAACATGTTCGGGCTTTATTGCGCGGACGCCTTTGGCAACAAGGAACTCATCTATCGCGATCCCGCCATTTCCAGCCTCTGGGCGCGTCCGCTTGTCCGCCGGGCGCCGCCGCCCAATCTCGCCATGCCGGTGTCCAATCCGGAAAGCGGCACGGGCACCTTCCTCTTGCAGAACGTCGCGCAGAGCTGGCCGCGTCTGCCGGCAGACACCCGCATCACGCAGTTGCGGATCATCCAGGTCCTGATCAAGACCACCCCCAACGCCGATTCGCCCCGCGTCGGCGCCGCGTTTGCGGCGCCCGGCAAGCAGGTGCTCGGGACGGTGCCGGTCGAACCCGACGGCTCGGCTTACTTCGAGGTCCCTGCCCGGACGCCTGTGATGTTCCAGGCGCTCGATGCCCGTGGACGGGCGGTGCAGACGATGCGCAGTCTGGTGTACCTCCAGCCTGGCGAGAACCAGAGCTGCATCGGATGCCACGAACACCGGATGACGGCGGTGGTCGGCTGCGCAGCCCCTCAGGGAACCCGCCGTGCACCCTCGAAAATCCGGCCCGGCCCGGACGGATCGCGTCCCTTCAGCTATCCGCGTCTGGTGCAACCGGTGCTCGATCGGTTGTGC
>DAOOQY010000826.1:0-2609 GCA_035389025.1 Verrucomicrobiota bacterium | reverse complement strand
AACACTCAATGCCGTGCGCCAGTTCGCCGAAGACCGCAGATTGCGACTCGCCTTGACGATCAACCCCGGACTCGAAAAGATCACCGCCGACCCGGACAGAATCGAGAAGGTGTTTCTCAACCTGCTGTTCAACGCCATGAAATTCACCCCGGCAGGCGGGCTGATCCGCGTTCAGGCCTCGGCCGACGGAGACGACGCCCTCTTCGAGATCGTCGACACCGGCGTGGGCATGAGCCCTGAGAGCATCAAGCACCTCTTCAGCCGCTTCTGGCAGGCCGACACCTCCAGCCAACGCAAGTACCAGGGCGTCGGCATCGGTTTGGCCCTGGTCAAGGAGTTGGTCGAGGCCCACTCGGGGTCCGTCACCGGCGAGAGTCAGCTCGGTCAAGGCACAACCTTCCGCATCCGATTGCCCCTCAACGTCCAACCCGACGCCGACGAACCCCCTGCCGACGCAACCACGCCTCCAGGCGCCCCCGAACCGCACCAGCCTCACGCCGTCCCGCCTGAAGAGCAGGCCGCCTGGCTGAGCCGCCTCTACAGAAGCGCTGAACTCTTCGGCAATCCCACGCCCCTCAAGAACACGCTGCAGCACGGCGCGCCGCCCAGCCGGACCGGCAAACCCCGCGTCCTGATTGTGGATGACGAACCCGATATGGTGCGGTTTCTGCGAACCCTGCTCGATGCCCATTACGAGGTGATCGAGGCCGCCGACGGTGATCAGGCCTTGACCCTGGCCGCCCAGTACCTGCCCGACGTGATCGTCTGCGACTTCATGCTGCCGCACAAGGACGGCCTCGCGGTCTGCCACGACCTGCGCAGCCGGGAACTGACGCGCGCCATCCCCGTCATCATCCTCACGGCGCGAGCCGACGAGGCGACAAAACTCAGGGCCCTCGAAGCAGGGGCGAGCGATTTCCTCGCGAAGCCGTTCTCAATCGCCGAGCTTCATGTGCGAGTGAAGAATCTGGGCGACGGCTACCGCGCGGCCAAAGCGCTGGCGCGTCAGAAACAGACACTCGAAGCAACCCTCGAGGAACTGCACGACACGGAAGCACAGTTGATTCAGGCGGCAAAAATGGCCTCGCTCGGACGCATGAGCGCCGGCATCATTCACGAAATCAACAATCCCTTGAACTACGCCCTGACCGCCCTGAGCGTCCTCTCGATCGAGGCCAGGCACCTTCCGCCCGACAACCGTGGCGAGTTCCAGGAGACTTTGAAGGATGTCCAGGACGGCCTCCAACGCGTCGGCAAAATCATTGCCGACCTGCGCGAGTTCACCCATCCTCGGGGAGGCGATGTCGAAATCACCGAGGTGAACCCCGCCATTGAGGGAGCTCTGCGATTCCTGAGGGCCGAGGTGAACGGCAAAGTCGAAATCGACAATCAGGTCCCGGATGGTTTTGCAGTCCGAGCCGTCGCCACCAAACTGATGCAAGTGTTTGTCAATCTCATCCAGAACTCCGTGGACGCGCTTCGCGAGAAGACATTCCCGGAGGGCACAAAGCCCCGAATCCGCTTCGAGGCCGCTTTCGAGCGCGGCACCAAGACCGTCAAGGTCTGGGACAACGGCCCCGGCATTCCCGCCTCGCACATCTCGAAGGTCTTCGATCCGTTTTACACCACCAAGGAAGTCAACCAGGGCACAGGCATGGGACTGAGCATTTGCTACCGCCTCTTGCAGGACGTGGGCGCCCAAATCACCGTTCAGAGCGAACCCGATGTCTGCTGCGAGTTCCGCATCACTTTCCCCGATCCTGCAAATGACCAGATCGAGTCATCCAAGACCTCCACTACAATCGCGGCATGAACACCCTCTACGACTACAAGCGCTTTGCCATCCTCTACGTCGACGACGAGGAGAAGTCGCTCAAGTACTTCGCCAAGGCCTTCGGCGGCACTTTCCGCATCTTCACCGCTCAGAATGCCGCGGACGGCTACCAGATTCTGGCGGATCATCAGGACGAAATCGGCCTCATCATGAGCGACCAGCGCATGCCTGGCGAACAGGGCGTCCAGTTCCTCGAACGCGCCCGCAAACTCCAGCCCCGCATCATCCGCCTGCTCGCCACCGCCTTCACGGACTTGGATGCCGCCATCGCCGCCGTCAACAACGGCGCCATCTATAAGTACATCACCAAACCGTGGGACATTCCCAACCTCGAAGCCACCCTCAAGCGGGGTCTCGAGTTCTTCATGCTGCAGATCGAGCGCGATCTCTTGCTGCGCGAAAAACTCTCCAGCCTCCACAGGGTGCTGATCGCCGATCGGATTCTCAGCCTGGGCGTTCTCGCCGCCGGCCTCGGCCACCGCTTGCGCAACACCATCGAGGCCGTCCAACGATTCCTCGACCTCGCCCCGCAAATGCTCCGCGAAGAGCAGATCGATCTGGAACAACTCCGCAATCCGAACTTCTGGCAGGATTTTCACCGCAACGTCAAGGAACAGGTCACAACCGCCTTCCGCATGCTCGACGACCTCTCCTCGGAAACCGCGCGTCCCTTCCGCTTCGACACCGAGACCCGCCTGCACGATGCCATCGACTCCGCCGCGCGCGGCCTCGCCGAGTCGCTGGCGCAGAAACGCATCCAAATCCTCAACAACGT
>DAOOQY010000825.1:0-2612 GCA_035389025.1 Verrucomicrobiota bacterium | reverse complement strand
GGCGGAGCGATTTGTCTATCGCAAAAAAATCCGTGTAAAGAGCAGGGTAAACCGCGCGCACTCCAAACGCTTCGCGACTTCGCTGCCGATTCGACCAAGGCGGCACCCTCGGCAATGCCTGCCGCTCCAGCAGCCGGGATCAAGGAGCCCAAGTATTCTCGACCCGGATTGTGAAGCCTCGCTTAGGTTGACGCGTATGCGCGGCCGCGGGACGGCTACGGAACCACGGTTCATGGGCAGGGAGACTGGATTTGGTCTGAGGCGCGCCTCGTTAGAGAAGCAAAACCGCGGCAGGTCTGAGAGATAGAGAAATGCAACATACTGTTCCAGCAGGAGACCGCCTTCGGGACCGTCAGGATGCTCCTGGTTCCCTTGCTGGGTACGGTTTTGCCGCAGCCCGGACATCAGATCACGCGCAGCGTTGTGAAATGTCCGGCCCACAGGGCGGCGGGTGGCGCGGGTTCGCGTTCTGCGGGGCGCTGGTCACGCTCGCGTTCGCGTGGCCGCTCTGGGATTTGGGGCGGTTCGCCCTGCGGAGCGATCTGTTTTCCCATGTCCTCCTCATTCCGCTGATCAGCGGCTATCTGATTTGGAAACGGCTCGGCTCGGGGTCGCTGCCTGAGTCGACGCGATCGGCCTGGGCGTTCGTTCCCGCTGCGTTCAGTCTGTTTCTCCTGGCGCTGTATTGGACCGTCTTGCGCTCGATGGGACCGTTGCCTCAAGTCGATGTCCTAAGCCTCATGACCACGGCGTATCTGGGGCTGATGTTGGCCTGTGCACTGGGTTGTCTCGGGATGGGCATCGTCCGCACCCTGTGTTTTCCGATCGCCTTTCTCGCGTTCATGATCCCGTGGCCGACGGCCATGATCGATACGGTCGAGATCGGTCTGCAGCATGCATCGGCCGAGGCGGCAGCGGTGTTTCTGGCGATGTCGGGGACGCCCTTTGTCCGGGACGGCAAGGTGTTTGACCTGCCCGGGATCACGCTCCAGGTGGCCCAGGAATGCAGCGGCATCCGGTCGAGCTATGTTCTGCTGATGACGGCCGTGCTCGGCGGACATGTGCTGCTGCGGACGGGGTGGAGGCGGTGGGTGTTGGCGCTCGCTATCATCCCGCTCGGGATCGTGAGGAACGGATTCCGGATTCTGACCATTTCGATGCTGTGTGTGCATGTGTCGCCCGAGATGATTGATTCGCCGATCCATCGTCGGGGCGGGCCGGTGTTCTTCGTGCTCTCGCTGATTCCTTTTTTTCTGCTGCTGCTATGGCTTCGCAAGACCGAGCGGCCGAGGAAGGCCGAAGGCCCTCAAGCACCACCTCCGGTTGGGCGGCAGCAACCGCCGTGTTCGAGGAGTGGTGAACCGCAGTACTCGATGCGCGCCGCAGCCTCGCCGCCGACTTGTCCCGCATGAGTCTGAATGCACTAGCGGCATTTGCGGCTGCGGCGTGTGCCGGCGCTCTGGCGCTCACATGGCTGGTGTTCAAACACCGCATTGCGACCCACTGGAGCTTCGCCATCGGCTTGTTGCTGGCGGCGGCGGACACGGCATTGGCCGGGGTTCTTGCGTGCAGCGAGTCGGCGGCGTCGGCGTTTCTGTGGCAAGGCCGGAGGATGTGGCTGACGGCGCTGATGCCGGGTGTGTGGCTGGTGTACAGTCTATGCTACTCGCGAGGCAATTATCGCGAGTTCCTCGCCCGGTGGCGATGGGTGCTGGTTGGCGCGGTGCTGATCCCGGTCTCGTTGGCCGCGGGGGTCCGCCCGCATTTGGTCGGGGACGCGATCGAGCCTGTGTGGGGGCCGGTCCGGTTCATTCCCCTGAGTTGGGGGGGCAAGGCGCTCGAAGTGACCCATTTGCTGGGGTTGTTGCTGGTTCTGATCAACCTCGAGAAGACTTTCCGCAGCACGGTGGGAATGATGCGATGGCGCGTCAAGTTCGTCATGCTCGGTCTCGCCGTGATTCTCGGAGGCCGGATGTACGTCAGCAGCCAGGCGGTGTTGTTCTCGGGAATCCAGCTTCCGGTTGTCGGGGTGTTGGGCGCGAGTCTGCTGTTGGGAACGCTGCTGTTGGCGTTCTCCTTCCTGAGGACCGGTCTGAGCGAGGTCGACGTCTATCCGTCGCACGCGTTCCTGTACGGCTCGCTGACGATTGTATTGGTCGGGGTGTATTTGTTGAGCGTCGGTGTGCTGGCCGAAATCGTCGCGCGGTTTGGGGGCGACCAGGCCTTTGCGCTCAAGGCGTTGCTGTTGCTGCTGGCTTTGGTGGGGTTGGCGGTCGTGTTGATGTCCGATCGCGTTCGGCAGCGGACGGAGCAATTCATCAGCCGGCATTTGCGGCGCCCTGTCTACGATTATCGGCGTGTTTGGGCCGCGTTTACCGAACGCACGACGTCCCGGCTCGACCAGGCGGATTTGTGCCGCGCCGTGGCGACGCTGATTGCCGAGACGTTCAATACCTTGTCGGTCACGGTTTGGGTGGTCGATCCGCATCGGCAGCAACTGCGCTTTGGCGCGTCGACGGCTTTGACCGAACAAGCGGCAAACGAACTGCTCGATTTGGGAGACGACAGCTCGGCGGTGATCGCGGCCGTGCGCGCCGCGCCGACGCCGTTGG
>DAOOQY010000824.1:0-2613 GCA_035389025.1 Verrucomicrobiota bacterium | reverse complement strand
GGGGGATGATCCAGACGCGAGACTCGCGCTTCCGCACGGCCGCCACGGTCAGGCTGATGCCGTCCAGCGCGATCGACCCCTTGTACACCAGATACCGCATCACCTCGGGCGGCGCCTGGACATCGAGCACCCAGTCCTGGCCGGCCCGCTCCCACTTCCGAATCCGCCCCACGCCGTCGATATGCCCCGTCACGAAATGCCCGCCCAGCCGGCTGTCGGCGCGCAGCGACCGCTCGAGGTTAACCAGGGAACCCGGGCGCAGGAACTGCAGGTTGGTGCGCTGCCAGGTCTCCTGCAGCAGGTCGAACCGCGCGGATGTGCGGACGCCGCGCCCGGTCAGTTTGACCACCGTCAGGCAACACCCGTTGACCGCCAGACTGTCGCCCACCCGCATGCCCCGGGCGCAGAGCCCGGGGCGCACCGTCAACTCGATCGCCTTGTCGGTCGGGCGAACGCCCACAACCGCGCCGGTTTCCTCGACAATGCCTGTAAACATAGACGCGCACACCATGTTGACAGGCCCGGGCGCATTCAAGCGAATAAGCCGCGGGACACGATGCGCGGAGAACAGTGGTGTCCGCCCGTCACCGGAGCCAGAAGAAGCCCTGCGGCGCGTCATTGGCCCCGGGCACCTCGCCCAGGATGAACACATCCCATGACCCGCCCCAACAGGTCACACTGTCCCAGGGGACAACCACGCCGCCTGAGTCGGTCAATTGGTCCGTCGCCATCACGGTGAATTGCTCGCCTGAGGCGGCGCCCTCGACAGTCATCTGAAGTTCGCGCCGCCCTTGAGCGCCCGGAACAACACTGAGACGGACGGTGGGGCGTACGACCACCTCGTGCGGATGATGATACCCGATGTCCAGTTGGCCGGTGTCCATGAGCGATTTGGGGGCGGCTCCGGTGGGATCGGCCTTCTGCGTGGCGCCGGGCCGCAAGTGCGCGTCGCCATGATCGATGCAGGGCGAATCGTTGGCCAGGTACCAGTCCTCTGTCAGCCTCGGATTCGCGTGCCGATTCTGCGGCTGGCGTCCGCCGTAGGCGACCGGATTGGGCACGTGAAACACCCGTTGTGATTCATGGGGCGGCTCGACCAGCGTCCACTCCCACCAGAACTGATTCAGCGGATCGTCCTTGGGATCGAGTCCGGCCTGGTTGGCATAGATGACGTTGTGCCGGATTTGCGGATAGCAACCTCCGATCTGGGGCGCAAGTTCGCACTCGCCCGGGATCCCGCTCATCGGGGCGCGGCACGTCATCGGCCCATACAGGGTGTTCGCCTCGATGGCATAGCCCGCATTGAATGCGATGATGTTGTTGTGGATCATTGGGCAGATCGGCATCCCCTTCGATCCGTCTGCAGCCGGCGTCCATTCCATGTAGATCCCGTGACCGCCGTTGTGCGCGAGGGTGTTGTTGGCGATATCCGCGCAGCCCGCCCAGACTTCCATGTAACCGCCGAGCTTGATCCCGTGCGTCGTGTTGCTGCAGATCACGTTGTTCAGGATCCTCGCTTCGCTCCCCGTGGCGCAGTCGATGCCGAGTCCATTGGCGCAAATCACATTGTACTCGTACACGTGCTCGGTGTCCCCGGTCAGAATCCCGGTCCCGTTCCCCGTCACTGCGCATTGCCGCAAGACGCTGGGATCGTCGATCGCATTCGCGGCGCAGAAGCCCAGGAAGCCGCCGTCGTAGCCCGCGATTTCGCAATGCTCGATCACGCTCGGGTTCATGATGGCAATCCCGTTGGCGACATACCCCTCATGCGCGCCCGGTCCCTTGAGACGGAAGTTGCGGATTCCACCCCCCCCCTCGAGCACGAAATGCGTCAGCTTCCTGCCCGGCTCCAGAACCGAAGGCGTCGGCCAGGCCACCACCGGCTTCTCCGCCCCCGTCGATCTGAAGAACAGCCTTTTGGCCTCTCCCACCACGCTGGCCGCCGTCGACACGAACTCCGCATACACGCCCGGGCGCACACAGATGGTGTCCCCGCTCTTCACCCGGGGATCCAGCACGGCATCCTGAATCCGGGTAAAGTCGCTCCCGGGTGCGCCGGCAGCATCGACAGTCCAGTCGCAATCCGGCCCTGGCGTCACGCTGTCGCTGCCGCCGGCCCCTTGGCACAGCACTCCGGAAACTGCGCCGAGACAAACCGCCCACGCGATCACAAATTGGATCCGTTGGAAGCGATTCCGGATGCCCGCTTGCACAAGGTGAGTATTCGAAACGAGTTTCATAGTCTCTCCTTTCCACGGCCCCAGGCCGGCTGGTCATGGACGCACGAATCAGTCATTGCATCCCGTCGACACCCCAGACCACGCTGCTGGCAGCCTTCTTGCCCGGTGTCTGGCAACAACATAAGCGCGGAACGTTGATCTGCAACCGGCTTGCATCGGACCAAGACGCAGGCCTTGCCGGAGTCTGTCGTTGAATTTCGCCGTTCCGCGGCTAGTCTCATGGTAGTTTGTGAAACAACGCACCGCGGCGGGGGACCTTTCCGCGGCTTGAATTCTATGAGTGAGACAGAGACCGGATCGAATCGACCGAAGCAACCGCGTCGCCTTGTGCGATGGGCTAGCGCACTCGGGGCAGCGCTCGTGTTGCTGGTGG
>DAOOQY010000823.1:0-2616 GCA_035389025.1 Verrucomicrobiota bacterium | reverse complement strand
ACCCGCGGCAGCCTCATTCGAGAGATGGCCGTGCCGGCTCAGAATCCGTTGCTTGACGCTCCAGGGGCGGCGCGTGTCCTCCTGCAGCAGCTTCAGATCGTGGTTTGTCTCGAGGACCAGCACGTTGGCCGGACGCACCCGCTCGACGACCAGCCGTGTGGCGTGTCCCAGATCGGTGAGGAAACCGATGTTCCCGCCACCGAGACGCAGCAGGAAACCGACCGGATCCTGCGCGTCATGAGGGACCGAGAAGGTCTCGACGCCGACGTCGCCGATCTCGAAAGTGTCGCCTGTGCCAAACAGACGGCAATTCACAGGCCGCTCCAGGGCGTGCTCGATCGCGTCTTTCGTCAGCCGGTTGCAGTAAACGGGCAAGTGCAGTTTCGAGCACAACACCGCCAGCCCCTGGATGTGGTCCATGTGCTCGTGTGTGATCAGAATCCCTTGCAGCGTCTCCGGTGAACGTTCAATCCCGGCCAACCGCTGGCGGATTTGCCGGGCGCTCAAGCCCGCGTCGATCAGCAGCCGCGTCTCCTCGGTTTCGAGGTATGCGCAGTTGCCGGCTGACCCGCTGCCCAAAATGGTGAAATGCGCCGCCACGCCCCGGACGATACGGTGACCGGGCCGGCGAGGCAAAGCATTTGCCCGTGGCCATTGCGGCCTCGAGATCGCGCTTGTGGATTTGGGGCCGCCCTCTAGGATGAGCGGCATGGCGCAGGGCCTGCATCTCACCCAGAAGATGGCGCTCCAACAGGTGTTGGCGCCACAGCTCCAGCAATCGCTGGCGCTCCTCCAGGCCCCGATGCTCGAACTCAAGGCGCTCGTCGAGCAGGAATTGCAGCAGAACCCGGTCCTCGAAGAACTCTCCACCGGCGAAATCACCCAGCAGGAAAAACGCGAACGCGATGGCGCCCCCCTCTCGGATCCCGCCGATCCCGCCGAACCCCCATCCGACGTCACCTACGATCCGGCGACCGACCGGACTCCGGGTGTCGTGGACGACTTCCAGGCCGAGTTCGAGCGCCTTGCCCAGGTCGATCAGGAGTGGCGCGATTCCATCGTCCAGGCCAACGCGCCCTTGCGCGCCCGCGAAGACGAGGAGGAACGGCGCCAGTACATGTTCGACTCGCTGGTCGCCGGCACCTCGCTCCAGGAGCAGTTGCTCGAACAGGTGCGCCTCTCGGATTTGACCGACGACGAGCGTTCGGTGGCCGAGATGATCATCGGCAACATCGACGACGCCGGCTACCTGCGGGCAAGCCTCGATGAACTCGCCTTCTCCACCAATACGCCCATCGATCGAATCGCCCAGGTCCTCAAGGTCGTCCAGTCGTTCCATCCGCCCGGCGTCGGCGCCCGCGACCTGCGGGAGTGCCTGCTCCTGCAACTCGAACGCGCAGGCCGCATCGCCTCGCTCGAATACGCCATCGTCGACAAGCACATGGAGGCTCTGGGCCGCCGCCGCTTCCCCGAAATCGCACGCGCCCTCGGCAAGACGACCGACGAAGTCCAGCAGGCGAGCGAACGCATCAGCCATCTCGAACCGCGCCCGGGCCGCGATTTCATGCCCGACGACCATCTCTACGTCGTGCCCGAAATCTTCGTCCAGAAGTCGGCCGACGGTTACACCGTCTCGCTCAACAACGAGGCCGTCCCCCACCTGCGCATCAGCAACACCTACAAGGACCTCATGGCCCAGCCCGACAGCACGCCCGAGGTCCGCGACTACATCCGCGAAAAGATTCGCGCCGGGAAATTCCTCATCAAGAGCCTGCACCAGAGACAGCACACCATCTCAAACATCGCCCGCGAAATCGTCGGCCGGCAGCGCGAGTTCATGGACCAGGGAGTCGCGCACCTGCGCCCAATGACCATGGCCCAGGTGGCCGAAGCCGTCGGCGTCCATGAAACCACCGTCAGCCGCGCCGTCTCCGGCAAGTACATGGACACACCCCAGGGCGTCTTCGAGATGAAGTACTTCTTCACGGCAGGCATCCCGACAGCCAACGGCGAGGGCATGTCCAACGCCAGTGTCAAAGGCATCATCGCCGACATGATCGGACAGGAAGACCGCGCCAAACCGCTGTCCGACGAGGAAATCGTCAAACGCCTCGGCGCCTCCGGCATCATCATCGCGCGCCGCACAGTCGCCAAATACCGGTCCGAACTCAATATCCTTCCATCCCACCTGCGGAAGGTCTATTGAACACGCGCCTCGCCTATGTCATCAACCCCGCCGCCGCCGCGGGCCGAGCCCTGACGCGATGGCAAACCGCCCGGACCGAACTGTGGCGGCGCGGTCTCGCCGGCGCCGAGTTCGTGCCGCGAACAGCCCTTCACGGAGTCGAATTGGCGCGCCGGGCGGCTGCGGATGCCGACATTCTGGTCGCCGTCGGCGGCGACGGGACGGTGTCCGAGGTGGCCAGCGGCCTCTTGCGAGCCGGGGCCCCTGCCCGCCTGGCCATCCTGCCGCTGGGCACAGCCAACGACTTGGCCAGCCAACTGGGAATTCGCTCCTTGAACGGGGCGATCGATCTCCTTCCCAACGGCCAAACCCGAAGAATCGACGCCATCGAAGTGAGGTGCGCGCAGGGCCCGTCCAACCCAGTCCGCCAC
>DAOOQY010000822.1:0-2620 GCA_035389025.1 Verrucomicrobiota bacterium | reverse complement strand
GTGCGGAGCGGCGACGGCCTCGTCGCCCCAAACTCCTTCAAAAACACTCTTCGGCGGGGGACGAGCCGTCCCCCCTCCAAGGTTCGGTTCATGGGGAGCCTCAACTGAAGCATTCCCACGCGATCTGGCTCCCGACCTTCCTGAGCGCATAACCGACCTCGCGCAGGTAATCGCCATACACGACCTGCGCGTGAAAACCTTCCATCTCCCGCTGGAGACGTCTCCAATCCCCGTCGACGAGGATTTCCATCTGCGAGCGACAGGCCGGGTAAGAGGGCGAGCCGATCACCTTGCCGCGGAACCCCTGCCATTTGTTGCACGCCAGGTTCGGCACGACCACGGTCACCACCTGGTCCTGCTTGTATTCGGTCTTGCAGGCCGCGCCGTAGTCCGACTCGTAGTGCGTCATGATCGTCGCCGGCTCGTAGTCCTGGCCGTTCATGCGGCGCGGGGCCTGGCAATGGGCTACCAGGAAAACCCCCTCGTGCGGGTGATGCGAGTTGCAGACGAAAGTCGGACGGCTCGCAATCCAGCGCAGCAACACACCCGGCATCGTGTGCGACAGGTCGGTGTGGCAATAGGCCGTGTAGCCTTCGTCGTTGGCCAAGCTTAGCACAAGACAGGCCGGCGTGCCCAGCATCGCGATCTGGCCGTGTCCCATGCACTGAGCGAAGCCGAAGTTGCTCGCCCCGGTCTCCTTGAGCAGTTCCCGGCAGACGTGCATGGCCATGTGCGAGTTGAGTACGAACTTCCGATCCGTCTCGAGTTTGATGTTGGGCAGCTTCAACAGGGCGGCGGTTTGCTCCTCGACCTGCCGAACCACCGCGTCGTTCTCCCGCGCCGCCTTGAGCCGGGCGGTGAACTCCTCGTCCGTGACGTTGACAAACTCGTATCCCCACATCTCCTTGGCCACGCGCGGTCCGTTCTCCTGCGCCAGGGAACTGTAGGCGGCCAGTCCGCCGATCGTGAGCATTTTGGTGCCTTTGGCGTTCTTGACCCCATACAGCGCCCGAAGCCGCCAGAGCAATTCGGCCTGGCTATCCACCACCAGGTCGTCTGTGTCGAACCCCGGCAGCGCCGGGACATCGCCGCTCTGGCGCAGGAACCGCCAGTTCGCGATCTCGAGACCGAGATAGAACGGCCCCGACCGATGACGCAGGAACATGATCATCGGCACACCGAGCGGCCATTCGGTGCAGGAACCCGCGGCGTAGACAATGCACGCGTCCGTGTCATCGACCCGCATCTGGCGAAACTTGGCCTGCGAATCGAGCACCTCGACCGGGTGCACATGGATGGGGAACTCCGCCTGCGCCTTCAGAGCGGCGAGTTCCTTCCCGATGCGCCCGCCTTCCTCGCGCGCGGCGTCGAGGGTGTGAATCCCGCCGTAACTGCGCCACGAGGTCTGGTCCTGTCGGGTCGGCGCATCAAACACCAACACCGGCTTGACTCGCAGCGCCGCGCCGCGGGGAAACGGCGCGGCCGCGGCCACGCGTTCCGACGCGCCCTCGATCCTGGCGACGGTGAGTGTCAGAGCCCCGGCGGCCGCGCCGGCGGCCCCGAGGCCCTGCAGGAAATGGCGGCGCGAAAAACCGCTGGGCGCTGCCGTTTCGGCCTGCGTGTGACAACCGCAGACGGCCGCGCCCGACGGCGGCCGCCGCCGCTGGTCCGGGAGCGGCGAAGTGTGTGGGAACTCGGAATCGCGAGGAGTATTCATGGCTTATGCAGATGTATGGATGACCGTGTGAATACTTGGCCTGGCCCCAAGTTACAAGGGCCAACCGCTGTTACGGCAGCGTGCGCGCGTGCAAACCCGGCAACCGAGAGGCGCGCAGCCCCGCCGTTGACAAACGCCGTCTTCACTTGACATGCAGGGCGGGGATGAGGGTGAACACGCGTTTCACGGTGATGGAGCTGCGTTCATCTCAGCTGAGTTCATCTCGATCACCCGCACGCTGGCGGCGAACGCGGGGTCCGGCGACAGGCGGGGCTCTTGACCGCTGGTCGTGGTCAGGTTGCGGAGGGACACCCGCTCGGTCAGCCGGTAGGGAAATGGGCGGGTGGCCGTGGACGACGTCCCGTCCGGGTCGGTGAAAAGGTAGGGGCCCGCGTAGTCTTTGGGGTGCTGGCGGTCGTCGATCACGAGGCCGTCGATGATGATTTCCCGTGGCATGAAGCAGGGATAGCCGAAGTCATGCTGACCGTCGTTGCTTGCGCTGAGCAGGTAGGGCTGGACCGGCGCGCCGCATGCGGGAATCCAGCGGCTGTTGCGGATCACGATGGCGCCTTCCCAGGTGCTGCCGTAGTCGCCGCGCAGGCTGATCAGGGAACGGCCGTTGAGCGTCGAGTTTTCGACCGTCAACGTGCCCCGGCCAATGGCGTTGAGCCCGGCGTGGCCCAGCGTGGAGCCGCAGATCGTGTAGGTGCCGGAAACGCCCTGGTGGGTGTCCATGCGGGACAGCGTGCAGTTCTCCAGGAGGATATTCTTGCAGAAGTTCGCCCCGATGACGCCCCAGCGTGTGGTGTCGCAGATGCTGTCCATGCGGCAGCCGATCATCGTGAAGTCGACCACATCGTTGGCGCTCAGGTCGTAGGTGCCCATGCTCACGGGCTTGCCGGC
>DAOOQY010000821.1:0-2621 GCA_035389025.1 Verrucomicrobiota bacterium | reverse complement strand
TCTTCGTGCGGGCGTCGAACACGATGTTCCGCGCGGCGTCCACATGCACGAAATCGCCGACCGCACAGTTTCCCGCCGCGTCGGCTTTGAGATGATGGCTGAGGGCGGTCCACGAACCGAGGTCGTCCCAGGCAAACGTGCCGTCCGCCACCACGACATTCTGGGCGTGTTCCATGAGGGCGTAATCGATCGAAATCTTCCGCAGCGCGGGGTACTCGGCAGCCAGGGTCGGGGCGAGCTTGGGCGTTCCCGCCACCTTGAACCACCGGTGACAGGCCTCGGCCATGTCCGGCGCGTGCTTGCTCAGCCCCTCGACCAGAGTGACAAACGACCAGACGAACATCCCGGCGTTCCACCGGTACGCCCCGCTGTTGACGTATTCCGCGGCGCGATCGGAGTGCGGCTTCTCGACGAATTGCTCGGCTCTGTGAAAAGTCGTGCGGTAGGTCTTGGCACCCTGTGGCGGAGGCAGCGGCGCCCCGACGCGAATGTACCCGAAACCGGTGGCGGGCTCGGTCGGCTTGATCCCGATCGTCACAATCACCTGCCCGCGCGCGGCCAGATCGAATCCGTCCCGCAGCACTTGCTCGAAGGACTTTGCTCCCGACACCACGTGGTCGGCCGGCAACACCGCCATCACCCCCGTCGTCGAACGGGCCCCCACAAGCGCCGCCCCCAGCGTCACCGCCGCGCACGTGTCGCGTCCGCACGGCTCGGCAATGATGTTGTCCCGCGGCAGGTCTGGAAGCTGGCGGCGCACGGCGGACGCCTGCACGCGGTTGGTGATCACCAGGATGTTCTCGATCGGGACCAGCGGACGCGCGCGGTCGACGGCTTCCTGCAACAGCGACCGGCTGCCCAGCAGGGCCAGCAGTTGCTTGGGCCGATCCTCGCGGCTGACCGGCCAGAACCGCTCGCCCCGTCCCCCGGCCATGATGATCACATACCGGTCATTCGTCTGGCTCTGCTTCTTTTTCATTCGCGAATCCCTTGCGCCAAAGCGCGCACGAACGACGCCACGGACTCCACCAGGTCGCCCCGCCCCGCCCCGCGCGCAATCCGGTCCACCACCGCGCTTCCCACCACAACGGCATCGGCGTGCCGGGCCACCGCCTTGGCCTGCTCGGGATTCGAGATGCCAAAGCCGACGGCGATCGGCAGGGTCGTGTGCCGGCGAATCCGCGCCGTCATGTCGCCAATGGTCTCGGCGACCGTGGCCTGCATGCCGGTGACCCCTTCGCGCGAGACATAGTAGATGAACCCGCTTGCCTCCTTCGCAATCCCCGCCACCCGCTCCTCAGGCGTCGTCGGGGCGACCAGGTAGATCGCGCACAGGCCCGCCGCCCGCATCTGTTGCCCGTACCCGCCAGCCTCTTCCGGCGGCAAATCCAGAACAAGCAAACCATCCACGCCGGCCTCCGCCGCGTCCCGGATGAACCGCTCCTGTCCGTGGTGGTGGATCAGGTTGTAGTAGATGTAGAGAACCACCGGCACCTGCGACTCCTCCCGCAAGGCCCTCACCGCGGTCAGCACCCCGCCAGGCGTGGTCCCGGACTCGAGTCCCCGCTGCGCCGCCAGTTGGTTCACCAATCCGTCCGCCAGCGGATCACTGAACGGCACACCCAACTCGATCACATCCACCCCCGCCGCGTCGAACGCCACCGCCAGACGCCGCGTCGTGTCCAAATCCGGATCCCCGGCGCCAATGTAGACAATCAGACCCTTCCGACCCTCCTCCCGGAGGCGACGGAACCGTTGCACGAGACGATTCACTCTGCCCAGACTGCCAATAAGCCGGCCAAACCTCAAGCGGTGAAAGCGTGAGCGGTGAGAGCCAATGGCCGCCCCGGCCCGACATCTCACCGGGGATCGCGTGTCTGGAGATGTCCGCGGTGTGCGGATTCTGATGTTGGATTTTGGTTTTCAAACGGACGCGAATGCGTTACGCAAAGGCCGTGGCCGAGCCCTCCAGAACGGGTGAGAAGCGATTCCTCGGTATCCCTGTTGCCCGCGGGGTTGGCCGGGGCAGGCTTTTTGTCTTTCACCCCACAGCGACCGCAACCGTGCCCCAGTACGGCATCCGCGACGAGGACGTGCTGGAGCAGACACAGAAGCTCGAACACGCCCTTTTGCGAAGTCGCGAACAGATTCATGACATCCAGAAGCGCGTCCGCGAGAACATGGGGGCCAATGACGCCGCCATCTTCGACGCGCAGTTGCTCCTCCTGGACGATCCGGTCCTCCTCGAGGAAGTGGTCCGTTACCTGCGGCGCGAGCGCGTCAACGTCGAACACGCGTTCTCAGTGGTGTCGCATCGCTACTTGGCCGCCTTCGGCGCCATCGACGACGATTACCTGCGGGAACGGATGGTCGACATGCGGGATGTCATCGATCGCATCCTCTATAACCTGCTCCAACGGGAAGGCCCGGTCGGACTCGCCGATCTTCGTGAGCCGAGCATCCTGGTGACAAACGACCTCACCCCCTCCCAAACCGCGCTGCTCGATCGGGACCTCATCATGGGCTTCGCCACCGACCAAGGCAGCCGCACCTCGCACACCGCCATCCTCGCCCAGTCCCTCCAACTCCCGGCCGTCGTCGGCCTCCGCAACGCCAGCCGC
>DAOOQY010000820.1:0-2626 GCA_035389025.1 Verrucomicrobiota bacterium | reverse complement strand
AAGTCCAGCAAAATATGCTTTCCCTGAAATCACCCAACCAATTCGTCATCCACCCGCGATCAAGACTGCATGATGTTTTGTATTGCATTCGCACCCTCCGGTGACCAGTCTCAACTCGTCTCCACTGCGGCGGCTCCGCCACTGGACCCTGTGACGTGGTGTTCTGCCGCGACGGCTCGTGGACCAGGCAATCGGAAGGGCGAAGCTTGCTCGCCCCGTGCCATGAATGAACGGACAACCCTAACAGCATGAAACCCCCAACCAATCGAATCATATCGCTCGGTTTGCTCGCCGCCGCAACGGCATGTTTTGCCGTCGGCGTGACGCAAGCCCAAATCCCCGTCCTCTCCACAAAGGACACAGTGGCATCACGCGTCGGCGTCTTTCGCGGCGGATCCACCTTCACGCCGGATGGCCTCGGCCACACCGGTCAAGCCGGCGATCGCGCGGTGGACTTCGGGATGGGCACCGGACCGGTGTACGTCGAGGATGCGACGTTCCTGAATGCTCTGGCCCAGAATGACGAGATGTCGGTTGCGCTCTGGGTCTACAAGTACGACACCGCCGACGGCTCGGGCTTTTGGATGAACTCGCCTTCGAGCAACGAAGGCACGCGCGGTTTTCAGGCGCACATCCCCTGGAGCAACAACAACGTTTACTTCGATACGGCCGGCTGCTGCACCGCGCCCCAGCGCATCAACGCCAGCGTCGCCAACTGGACCGGTTGGTCGGGCGATTGGCTGACGTGGCACTTCCTGGTCTTCATCAAAAAGGGCGCCGACAAGCAAATCTGGATCGACGGCCAGTTGTTCCTCGACCAGGAGACCGCCAATCCCGGCGTCGCCGCCGCCAAGTTGCCGACCGACTTCACCGACATGTACATCGGGTCCGACGGCACCGGCGCCGGTCTGTTCCATGCGCTGGTCGATGACTTCTCGATTTACGGGACCGCACTGAGCGAGGCGACGATCGCCCAACTCTACAGCGGCACGCTCCCAACCGCCTTGCCGGCGAGCGACAAACTCACCGCGTACTGGAATTTCAATGATGTTCCGGGCGAAGGCATCTTCCTCTCCGTCAGCCCGGCTCCGAACGCCACAGGCGCCGCCCCCAACCTGATCCGCATTGTCCATGTCGATGGCCTGGTCCCCTGGACGGCAGACAACGTGACCCTCAAGGTGGACGGCGTCACAGTGACGCCCGATTTCGACAAAGACGCGATCACGGCCACCCTGACCTACGTTCCCACCCCTGCCTTCACCGGGCACACGACCCACAAGGTCGCACTCACGTACCCCGGTGACGCGGGGGCACCGGTCACCGCGGAATGGAGTTTCCTGGTCGGCCCGTACACCAAGGACGTCTTGGCATCCCGCATCGGCACCTTCCTCGATGGCTCGACCTTCACCGCGGACGCCGGAGGCCGCACCGGCCAGGCGGGAGATCTGGGCGCCGACTTCGGCAACCTGACCGGTCCGGTCCGAGTCCACGACGCAACGTTCCTCAACGCCCTGGCCCAAAACGATGTGATGTGCTTCGCCTTCTGGCTCAAGAAGCCCGCCATCGAGGCCGGGTCCGCCTTCTGGGCCAACTCAGCCTCGAGCGCGGCGGACCTGCGCGGTTTCCAGGCGCACGTCCCGTGGAGCGACGGCAACATCTATTTCGACTCGGCCGGCTGCTGCGGCGCCGCAACCGAACGCATTTACGCCAACATCAGCACCTTCGCCTACTACTCGGGCGAGGTCTCCTGGTGGAACGACTGGCATCACTTCGTCTTCCAAAAGAACCTGTCAACCAAAGAGATTTGGATCGACGGCCAGTACTTCCTGATCGCCGACAACACCGACCCGTTGCCAACCGACTTCACCGAACTGTTCATCGGCGGCACCGCCTCAGGAGTCAATCGCATGAGCGGTGTCATCGACGACTTCGCCATCTTCGGAGCCGCCTTGAGCGAAACCACAATCAGCCAGCTCGCCGGCGGCACGGCGCCAACGGCGCTCCCCGCCTCGGACAAACTCACCGCCTTCTGGTCCTTCGACGACTTCCCGTCCGCGGGGCTGTTTACGACCATCGTGCCCACACCCAACTCCCAGACGGCGCGGCCTGACCTCATCTTTGTGCGCCACATGGACGGCACTGTCGTCTGGGACCAAGGCAAGGTGAGCCTCAAGGTGGATGACACACCGGTGAGTTTCACGTTTGCCAAGAATGGCCGGCTGTCCGATGTCAGCTTTGTCCCCGATCCCTGGTTTGAAACCGGCTCCACTCACAAGGCCACGCTCACCTACCCGGGCGAGGGCGCCGCACAGGAAACTCTCGAGTGGCAGTTCACCGTCGGAACCTTCGAAACGGTCGGCACTGACCTTTGGACCGCGCCCGGCACCGGGGACACGACCAAGCCAGGTCTCAAGGCGCGCGTTTGGCAGATCGACCAACTGGGCACGGTGGGGCTCCTCAACTACGTCCGGCGGGCCGAGCAGGAGTTGGCCGGAATCATCGGCCTCAATGTGGCCGACATGACCACCGCGACCGACGGCGTGTTCAACGTCGACTTCGTCAACTGGAATCAAGACCACGCGACGGCCGAAATCGGCAATTTCCAGACCGGCAGCACCCCCAGTCG